>NZ_CALRUC010000125.1:0-12570 GCF_943371255.1 Ferrovibrio terrae
CAGCGACAGCATCGGATCCTGCAGGTTGGCCATGATGAAGGCTTTGACGCGGTCGCGCGTGGTCTCGCGCATGGCCGCATCGCTCTGCATGCCCATCTGATCCAGGACAGCCAGGCGCACCAGATTGGCGATGGTGTCGGCAAACTCGGTGCCGCCGCGCGGGCCAGCCAAGGCAGGCAGTTCGGCGAAGGCCGACGAAAGCAGATCGAAAACCAGCCGGCCAACGCCCTGACGGCCGGAAAAGCGGTGCACCGCCGTATCATCCAGATTGAGACCTAGCCGCGTCAGGCGGTCGCGCGGCAGCAAAACAGCGAGCTGGTTGATCGGTTCGGGATTGGAAACGATGTAGGTGCGCGTGGTGTCGTACATGCTCCATTCGCCGGGTGTCAGCACCAGCTTGCGCCCATTCTGTTCGAATCGGCCAGCGCCTTCGATCTGAGCCACGATTTTCACATATCCGCGGTCATCATTGAGAATCTGGTTTGGCGTACGCACCACGCGGTGGCGGCTGGCGATGATGCGGCACAGTTTGAGACCGCCGATATCGCCGAGTTCAAGCCGGCCATCGAACCGGCTGTCGCCATAGGTGTCGGACTGCAGATGCCCAATATGGCGTCCGACGAAATCGCCCCACAGGGCCAGCCGATCAGCCGGCGCCACTTGCGAGGTGGAGACCACCGCAATCGCGTTCACTTATCCTCCCCTTCGTTGGGCTCCCAACTATTCCAGTTTAGCCGCGAACCCGCGCCAGGTTAAGCGGAAAGCAGCATTGTTTCTGCACCTATCGACTCGCGTGATTCCTTTGCGGCACAAGCACTTGCTGCGCTGCAAAATGACATGCGTATGCGGAATGATGTTCACTCTGGGATAAGTCGGGGTTCCTTCTCGGGCAAGAAGCCGGACGTGGCAGTGGCTACTTTCACAACACTGCCGGCGGTCATGACCCCGGCCGATAGGGAGAGAAACAATGACACGCAGATTCCGCATACTGGCGGCCGCGTTGGCTGTCGGCCTCGCCGGCACGCTGTCGCTGGCGGCCCCAAATCAGGCGCTGGCTCAGGACAAAATCAAGATCGGCTACGCCATTTCCAAGACCGGGCCAAATGCCGGTGGCGCCAACATCACGCAAATCCCGAATTACCAGCTCTGGGTCAAGGAGCTGAATGACAAGGGTGGTCTGATGATCGGCGGCAAGCGCGTGCCGGTCGAAGTCATCGAATATGACGACCGCTCGAATTCCGAAGAAGCAGTGCGTGCGGTCGAGCGCCTGATCACCCAGGACAAGGTCGATCTTCTGCTGCCGCCCTGGGGCACCGGTCTCAACCTGGCTGTCGGTCCGGTCTTCAACAAATACGGCTATCCGCAACTGACCTTCAGTGCCGTGACCGATCAGGCTCCGGCCCTGGTCAAGCGCTGGCCGAACAGCTTCTGGTTCCTCGGTACCAGCGCGCAGTATATCGACGCACTTGTCGATCTTCTGTCCAAGCAGCAGAAGGCCGGAAAGATCAATGGCACTGTTGCCATGATCAGTGTGGCTGACGGTTTCGGTATCGATCTGTCCAAGGCTGCTCGCGATGGTCTCACCAAAGCTGGCTTCAAGCTGGCAATGGACAAGAGCTATCCGATCGGCACGCAGGACATGTCGCCGCTGATCAGCGAGGCCCAGCGTTCCGGTGCCGACACCTTCATCGCCTTCAGCTATCCGCCGGATACCGTGGCGATCAACGACCAGTCCAAGGTGGCAAGCTTTGCGCCGAAGGTGATGTTCACCGGTGTGGGCACGGGCTTCCCGCTGTTCCCGCAGCGCTTTGGTGCCAATGTCGAAGGCATCATGTCGCTCGGCGGCTGGGATCCGAACAATGCAGGCACTACCGAGTATCGCAAGAAGCATGTTGCCATGCATAGCCGCGACCCGGATTACTGGGGCAGCCAGCTCGGCTACGTCTCGCTGCAGATGCTGGAGCAGGCGGTCGAGCGCGTCGGCAAGATCGATCGTGAAGCGATCATCAAGCAGCTGCAGACCGGAACCTTTGATACTGTGCTGGGCAAGATCAAGCTGGTCGACAACATGCCGCCGAAGGGTACCTATGCCTATATCGGCCAGTGGCAGAACGGCCTCTTCACCGGCATCGCGCCAGATGGTGCAAATATGAAGCCGATGGTGATTCCGAAGCCGGCCTGGAAGTAAGAGTGGTGGGACGGGCGCGGCGGCTATCCCTGTTGCCGCCGCGCCCGAATTTTCGTTTCTGAAGGTCAAGTAGATATGTTTGTCGAAGCCCTGCTGACGGGCATCACGCTCGGCGGCATGTATGCGCTGGTCGCCATGGGGTTGACGCTCCAGTATGGCGTGGCGCGCATCATGAATCTGTCCTACGGCGAAATTCTGGTCGCCGCCGCTTTTGCCGTGTTCTGGCTGTTCACCGCGGCCGGCCTCAATCCATTGCTGGGGCTGGTACTGATCGTACCGGCGGCCTTGCTGGTGAGTTGGCTGATCTATCGCATTCTGCTGCTGCCGCTGGTGCAGCGTGCGAAAACCCGCGATGCGCTTGAGGTGGACAGTATCCTGGCCACCTTCGGGCTGCTGTTCGTGGTGCAGGGCGTCATGCTGGTGCTGTTTGGCGGCGCCTATTACAGCTACTCCTTCCTTGCCATTCCGGTGAATGTTTTCGGTGTCACCATCGCGGCCAACCGCCTGCTGGCGCTGGCTTTTGCGGCTGTGATCGGCCTGGCGCTCTATCTTGGCCTGACCCGCACCCGTGCCGGCACGGCCCTGCGTGCCGTCGCCGTCGACCCGGTTTCAGCCCAGCTGGTCGCCATCGATGTGCGTGCGGCTGCGGCCATAGCCTTTGCGCTGGGCGGCGCGCTGGTGGCATCGGGCGGTGTGCTGGTCTCGATGTTCCTCACCTTCAATGCCAATATCGGCGTGGTCTTCACCATGAAGGCGCTGATCATCGTCATCATGGGCGGTGTCGGCAACATGCTGGGGGCACTGGTCGCCGGCCTGATCCTTGGCCTGACCGAAACCTTCGTCGCGACCTGGATTGACCCGGGCCTGACGCTTGCGGCCACCTACACGATCTTCCTGATCATCCTGCTGGTGCGCCCACAGGGTCTGTTCGGCAGGAGCGGGCGATGATGCTGTCGCTGCCTGTAAAAATCGTCGGGGTTTTGGCCCTGATTGCCGTGCTGGCCTGCGTGCCGCTGGTGGCCGATGGCTATCGTCTGTCGCTGGCCATCAGCTTGCTGAACTACACGGTTCTAGCCACTGCCTGGGCACTGTTTTCCGGTCCGACGCGTTATGTCTCGCTGGCCACCGTCGCCTTCTTCGGTATCGGCGTCTATACGGTGGCCGTTCTTGGTGAAGTACTGGCCTGGCCGCTGGTGCTGCTGATCGCGCTTGGTATCGGTACTGTTGTTGCCCTGATTGTCGGTCTGGCCACTTTGCGGCTCTCTGGCGTCTACTTCGTCATCTTCACCTTCGGCCTGGCCGAACTGGTGCGCCAGCTGGTCACTTGGTTCGAGGTCAACAAGACCCGCACGCTGGGCCGCTATGTTTTTGTTGATATCACCACAGACCAGATTTACTGGCAGTTGCTCGCGCTCGTTGTCCTTGTCTTTGCCGCAGGACTTCTGATCCGGCGCTCACGACTTGGTCTTGCCTTGCGGGTGATCGGCGATGACGAGACCGTGGCGCGCCATGTCGGCATCAATGTGACCGCAGCCAAGGTTGCTCTGTTCATACTCAGTGCAGCCTTCATGACGCTCTGCGGCGCTGTGATGGCGCCGCGCTGGAGCTATATCGACCCCGCAATTGCCTTCAATCCGGTCACGTCTTTCCAGGTTCTGATCATGGCGCTGCTGGGCGGCGTGCATCGGCTCTATGGCCCAGTCCTCGGCGTCGTGCCGCTGACCCTGCTGTTCGAATTCCTGCTCGCCAATTTCCCGAATCATTTCAGCATCCTGATCGGCATTGCCTTCATGCTGATCGTCTATGCCATTCCGAACGGCATCGCGGGTCTGGCGGAAAAACTGTTCTCGCGGCGGAAGAGGGCGCAGCCATGACTGCAACGCCCTTGCTGGCTGTAAAAGGCCTGACCCGCCGCTTCGGCGGCCTGGTTGCCGTCGATGACCTGGAGCTAACCGTCCGCAATGGCGAGATTGTCGGTTTACTGGGACCAAACGGTTCTGGAAAAACCACGGCGCTCAATCTGATCTCCGGTGCACTGAAGCCTGACAGCGGCACGGTTGCACTGCGCGGTGGTCTGATACAGGGGCTGGCGCCTTTCCGCATCGCGCGTCTGGGTGTCGCCCGCACTTTCCAGCTGGTACGCGTACTGGGCTCAATGACCTGCCGCGAAAACGTATTGGCAGGACTTGCCTTCGGTACCAGCAACGAATGGGGTTCGCGCGCCGAGGCCAATGCCGACGCTCTGCTGGACCGTGTCGGCTTGACGGGCCGCAGTACCGTGATGACCACCGAGCTGACCTATATCGACCAGAAACGGCTGGAGCTGGCCCGCGCCCTGGCACTACGACCGCAACTGCTGCTGCTGGATGAATGGCTGGCCGGCCTCAATCCAACCGAACTGTTGCAGGGGATAGAGCTTGTACGGTCTTTACGCAGCGATGGCATCGCCATCCTGATGGTCGAGCATGTGATGGATGCGATCCGCTCGCTCTGCGATCGCTGCGTGGTGATGAATGCCGGTCGGCGCATCGCTGAAGGCACGCCAACGAGCGTGCTGGCCGATCCTGAAGTGATCCGGGCCTATCTGGGAGACAGCGATGCTTGAGATCGCTAATCTCTCTGTCTCCTATGGCAAGCATCGCGCGGTTGACGATGTCTCTCTGGCTGTTTCACAGTCGGAGATTGTCGTGATCCTGGGCGCCAATGGCAGTGGAAAAACCTCGCTGCTCAAGACGGTCGGTGGCATCCAGCCGGCAGCAGGTGGCGCCCGGATCATACTGAACGGCACCGACCTGACCAGACTACGCGCCCATAGCATCGTCGAGGCCGGTCTGGCCCTGGTGCCGGAGGGGCGCGGCATTTTTGGCGAACTGACCGTGCGGGAAAACCTGATGCTTGGCGCCTATGCCAGGCGTGCCCGCGCCAGTGAAGCGGAGAATCTCAACCGTGTATTGACATTGTTCCCGCGCCTGGGCGAGCGCATGACACAGGCAGCCCGCACCATGAGCGGTGGCGAACAGCAGATGGTCGCCATTGGCCGGGCCTTGATGTCCGCGCCTGATATTCTGCTGCTGGATGAGCCATCGCTCGGTTTGTCGCCGCTCATGTGCGGTGAACTGTTCGGTGCACTCACCCGTATCCGTCAGGCTGGCATCGGGGTTCTGCTGGTAGAGCAGAATGCCAAGCGCAGCCTTGCCATCGCCGATCGCGGCTACCTGCTGGAAAACGGACGTATCGTTGGCCAGGGCAGCGCGACATCACTGCAGAACGATCCCGCCGTACAGCGCGCCTATCTTGGCGTTGCGCATTCGGCTGTCTGATTTCACCTGAGAAAAATGGAGAGCACAGCATGTTCAACATCGACCTGCTGATCGACGGCAAGACCATCCCGGCCGCTGGAGGCCGTACCTTCGAGCGTCGCAATCCACTGAACGACAGTGTCGCCAGCAAGGCAGCTGCTGCCGATATCTCTGACGCCCGCGCCGCGGCCGATGCGGCGGCCAAAGCTTTCCCGGCCTGGTCGGCAATGGGGCCCAACGAGCGGCGTGCCCTGCTCAACAAGGCCGCCGATGCCATGGCCGCCAGGACACCGGAATTCATCGCGCGCATGGCAGCCGAGATCGGCGCCACTGCCGGCTGGGCCGGCTTCAACGTGCATCTGGCAGCGGGCATGCTGCGTGAGGCCGCCGCAATGACCACGCAGATTGGTGGCGAGGTGATCCCGTCTGACAAACCCGGCTGCATTGCGATGGCGGTGCGTCAGCCGGTTGGCGTGATCCTGGGCATCGCGCCATGGAATGCGCCGGTGATTCTGGGTACCCGCGCACTGGCGATGCCGCTGGCCTGCGGCAATACCGTGGTGCTGAAGGCGTCTGAACTCTGCCCCGGCACCCATCGCCTGATTGCCGAATGCCTGCTCGAGGCCGGTCTTCCCGCTGGCGTGGTCAATGTCGTAACCAATGCCCCGGCCGATGCCGCCGCTGTTGTTGAGGCTCTGATTGCCCATCCGGCGGTGCGGCGGATCAATTTCACCGGCTCGACCAAGGTGGGACGCATCATCGCCGAGACGGCAGGCCGCTACCTCAAGCCGGTACTGCTGGAACTGGGCGGCAAGGCACCGATGCTGGTGCTGGACGATGCCGATCTGGACGAGGCGGTGAAGGCTGCCGCGTTTGGCGCCTTCATGAACCAGGGCCAGATCTGTATGTCAACCGAACGCTTGGTGGTTGACCGCAAGGTGGCCGACGAATTCGTCGGGAAATTCGCCGCCAAGGCCAATACGCTGGTGGCTGGCGATCCGCATAAGGGTAATACGCCGCTGGGTGCCGTGGTCAGCAGGGAAGCCGTGCAGAAGGTGCAGGATCTGATCAAGGATGCGACCGCGAAAGGCGCCAAGCTGGTGTCCGGCGGTCGCGCCGAAGGCGCCATCATGGATGCCGCCGTGCTCGATCATGTGACGCCGGACATGAGCATCTACCATGAGGAGTCCTTTGGCCCCGTGGTCTGCGTGGTGCGCGCGCAGGATACCGACGATGCCGTGCGGATCGCCAATGACACGGAATATGGTCTTTCGGCTGCGGTGTTCAGCCGCAACATCGCCCGTGCCATGGATGTGGCCCGTCGCATCGACAGCGGCATCTGCCATGTGAATGGCCCGACAGTGCATGACGAGGCGCAGATGCCCTTCGGCGGCACCAAGGCGTCCGGCTATGGCCGTTTCGGTGGCAAAGCCGGCATGGATCAGTTCACCGAGCTGCGCTGGATCACCATCGAGACCCAGCCCGGCCGATTCCCGATCTGAGGTCTGTCATGGCTCTGCTGGATGGCAAGGTCTGTATCGTCACCGGTGGCGCCGGCAGCCTCGGCCTGGCATCGGTGGCGGAATTCCGCCGTGAAGGCGGTCGCGTCATGCTGGTGGATCGCGACATGGCGGCCATCGAGGCGGCCATCGCCAAGATCGGCGGTCCAGGCAAAGATATTGCAGCCTGTGCCGCCGATGTGGCGAGCACCGAAGGCACGCAGCGCTATATCAATGAGACGGTCTCACGCTGGGGCAAAGTTGACGTGCTGTTCAGCAATGCCGGCATCAGCGGAGTGATCCGACCGGTGACGGATTACCCCGAAGATGTGTTCGATGCGGTGATGGCCGTGAATGTGCGGGCCTCATTCCTCGCCTGCAAATACGGCCTACCGCAGATGAATGACGGTGGCAGCATCCTGATCACCTCCAGCGTGGTGGGAGTCACCAGTGATCCCGGCATCTGTGCCTATGCGACATCCAAGCATGCTGTGATCGGCCTGATGCGTACGGTGGCCAAGGAGGCGGCACCCCGCCGCATCCGCGTCAATGTGATTGCGCCGGGTCCGATCGACAACGGATTCCAGCTTGATATCGAGAAGGGCATCACTGCCGCCACCGGCCGGGACGGCACGAAACTGCTCGACTCCATCATTCCGCTTGGTCGCCATGGCCGGCCGGAGGAGATCGCCCGGATGGTACTGTTCCATGCCTCCGAGCTTGGCAGCTTCACCACCGGCAGTGTGCTGATGGCCGATGGCGGCATGCATATCTGATCGTTAACCCGCAGCAGGAGAGGAGGGCGCCCCATGCCTGAACTTGCCACGACCGAATTCTGGAAAGACCTGAAGCCGATCGCCAAGGTTTTTCAGCCCGATGCCCTGCCGGAAGTGTATCTGCAAAATGCACCGACCGAGGATGAACGGCTCTATGTGCCGTTTACCGACACGGTGTCATCGCGGCCGCTGTGGATCTCACCGTCGCAGAACAAGTGGTGCGATATCCTGATGGCGAAAAGCGCTGGCCTGGTCAATCGCCACTACCACCCCCATGAGGTCTTCGCTTACACGATCTCGGGCAAGTGGGGCTATCTGGAGCATGACTGGACTGCCACCGCCGGCGATTTTGTCTACGAGACACCGGGCGAGGGTCATACGCTGGTCGCCTATGAGCATAAGGATCCGATGAAGGTGTTCTTCACCGTCACCGGACCGCTGATCTGGCTGGACGAGAATGGCGAGCCGGCCGGCTATTTCGATGTGCACAATTACATCGAGCTGTGCCGGAACAATTATGAGAAGATCGGGATTGGCGCCGCCTATATCGACACGCTGTTCCGCTAGGCTCAAAGCGCCTGCGGGTGCGCGGCGCCATCCAGCACGATGCTCTGACCACTGACATAGCCCGCGCCGGCGCTGCATAGGTAAGCGCAGAGCCGGCCCAGTTCCGCCGGGTCGCCAAAGCGCCCGGCGGGCAGCTCGGCCTTGCGGGCCGCGACCACATCCTCCACCGGCTTGCCTTCGCGTTTGGCGCGGAAGGCAAAATTCGACAGCAGGCGGTCAGTGGCAAACGGGCCCGGCAACAGATTGTTGACCGTGACATTGTGCTTCGACAGGCCGCGCACGATGGTGGCGACGAAGCCATGCAGGCCACTGCGCGCAGCCGCGCTCAGACCCTGGGCATCGATGGGATGGCGTACCACGCTGGAGGTGATGTTGACAATGCGACCGAAGTTGCGCTCGGCCATACCATCGGCATAGGCAGCGATCAGCGCAATGGGCGCGCGCATGTTGGTATTGAGGGCCTGTTCCCAGTCGGCGGCTGACCAGCTGTGGTAATCGCCCGGCGGCGGCCCGCCGGCATTGTTGACGAGGATATCCGGGGCGGGACAGGCGGCCAGCAGGGTGGCGCGCCCGGCTTCGGTGGAGAGATCGGCGGCGACGGGGATCACCCGCACGCCATGCCGGACCGCGATCTCGCCGGCCGTTGCCGTAAGCGATGTCTGATCGCGCGCATTGAGGATGATATGTACGCCTTCGGCCGCCAGGGCTTCGGCACAGGCGCGGCCCAGGCCCTTGCTGGCGGCGCAGACGATGGCAGTACGTCCTGAGATTCCGAGATCCATGTTTCGCTTCCTCAATCCGCCCAGGGAATTGACCGGCCGGACATGTCTACATAAACGCTTTTCTGCCGCATATAGGCTTTGATGCCATCGCGGCCTTTTTCGCGACCGAGTCCGCTTTCGGCATTGCCGCCAAAAGCGGTTGCGATGCTGAACTGTTTGTAGGTATTGACCCAGACCGTGCCGGCATTCAGCGCGCGGCCGATGCGCCAGGCGCGGCGGAAATCACCAGTCCAGATGCCGCTGGCGAGGCCAAAGACGGTATCATTGGCGTCATGGATCAGCGTGGCTTCATCCCGGAAAGGCAGCAATATGCCCACCGGTCCGAAGATTTCCTCCTGCGCCGTGCGACAGCGATTGCTCAAGTTCTCGATCAGGGCCGGGGTGAAGTAATTACCGTCCTGCAGCGCCGGATCGGTGGGGCGCGTTCCACCGCAAAGCAGCCTGCCGCCTTCCTGCTGTGCCAGTTTCACATAGCCTTCCACCTTGTCGCGCTGCTGCGGCGTGATCAGCGGGCCGATCTGGGTGCGTTCCGATACCGGGTCACCGATGCGCAGGGCTTTGGTGCGTTCCACCAGGCGGTCGCGGAAGCCTGCGTAGATCGGTTCCTCGATAAAGATGCGGGAACCGGCAATGCAACTCTGGCCCTGGCTGGAGAAAATGCCGAACAGCACGCCATTGATGGCCTGCTCGATATCGGCGTCAGCGAAGACGATATTCGGCGACTTGCCGCCGAGTTCCAGCGATACCGGCATGATCTTCTCGGCTGCCACATGGCCGATGGCCCGGCCGGTGGCTGTGCCGCCGGTGAAGGTGACCTTGGCGATGCCGGGATGTGCGACCAGGGCCGGGCCGGTCACGGTGCCGGTACCGGGCAGCACGCTGAGCAGGCCCTTGGGCAGGCCGGCCTCCTCGGCCAGCTTTGCCAGCTCCAGTGCCAGCAGGGGCGAGAATTCCGATGGCTTGACGATTACGGCGTTGCCGGCGGCCAGGGCCGGGGCGACTTTTTGGGCTTCGCTGGCAATCGGTGAATTCCATGGCGTGATCGCGGCGATAACGCCGAGCGGTTCATGCAGGCTGAGCGAAAGGTAGTTGCCGCGCGATGGTGTGATGTCGCCTTCCAGGGTTTCGCAGGCGGCGGCGAAGAAGCGGAAGGTGCCGGCAGCACTGGCCACCAGGGCGCGGGTCTCCAGGATCGGCTTGCCGTTATCCTGCCGCTGCAGCTGGGCCAGCTTTTCCGAGTCGCGCTCGATCAGGGCAGCAATACGGTGCAGATAGCCTGCGCGCTGATGCGGCAGCAGATCGCGCCATGCCGGGTTCTGCATCGCCACCTGTGCGGCTTGCACGGCTTCGTCGACATCCTCAATGGATGCCGTGCTGACACTGGCCAGCACCTCATTATTGGCAGGGTTGCGCGTGATCAGTGGTGCGCCGCGGCCCGGGCGCCAGTTGCCGGCAACATAGAGTGGCAAGACGGTCATGTGATCGGTTCGATGAAAGGATTGCGACAGATTCAGCTTTACAAGGACGGTAGCCGAACCCTACGATGTTGCATATAGGAAATGACGTTTTGCTAATAAAACGTCTGACGCATTTCTACGAGGGCGATGCGATGGAGTTCAACCCCTATCTGGCCGACGTTTCCGCCGGTGCTGACGGCGACACCAACAAGGGCGGCCCTGATGCCGTCGAACATCCCGCACGCACGCCGAATATTCCCTGGCAGACACGCCCCGCCGCACTCACCGATTTCGAAGCCACACTGGCCGACACGCTGATGGCGATGTTCCGCGAGGGCGTCGAAGAGTTGCCGGCGATTGTCGCGAAACTGAATGCCAATGGCCCGCGCCATCCGGAAGGCAGCTGGACCGAGGCGAATTACCAGAGCGTGATGCAGCGCCTGGCCCAGGGGCAGGCCGCATGAGCATGCCACGGCTCGAATTCCGCCATGTCACCAAGCGCTTCGCCAATCCAAGGCAGGGTGGCGTGGTGGTGGCGGTGGAGGATGTCACCTTCAGCATCGCCGATGGTGAGGTGGTATCGCTGATCGGCCCGTCGGGCTGCGGCAAGAGCACGTTGCTTAATATGGGTTCCGGCCTTGATCCGGCCACGGAAGGCCAGGTTTTTGTCGATGGTGAACTGGTGACCAGGCCCAATCGCCATGTTGCCTTCATGCTGCAGAAGGATCTGCTGCTGCCCTGGCGCACCATCCGCGAGAATGTGGAGCTCGGCCTGGAAATCCAGGGCACAGCGGCCGCACAGCGGCGCGAGATTGCCCTGGCCCTGCTGGCGAAATGCCGGCTCAGCGACTTCGTCGAGCATTATCCGCACCAACTGTCCGGCGGCATGCGCCAGCGCGCCGCACTGGCGCGCACGCTGGCTGTCGATCCTGTGGTGCTGCTGATGGACGAACCGTTCTCGGCACTGGATGCCCAGACCAAGATGGTGCTGCAGCAGGATCTTGGCCGCACGCTGGCCGATACCCGCAAGACGGCACTGTTCATCACCCATGATCTGGTCGAGGCGATTGCGCTGTCCGATCGCATCCTGGTCATGAGCCACCGGCCCGGACGGATCATCGAGGAAATCCCGGTCGAGATTCCGGGCCGCGACAATCCGATGACCCGGCGCCAGGACCCGAAGGTCGGCGACTATGTGAAGCGCCTGATGGATCTGCTGCATGTCGAGCAGGCGGCAGCGTAACGCAACACCAGTGATCAACACGGAGGGGAATGTGATGACGACGATGCGTAAGATTTTACTGGCCAGCCTTGGCCTGGCTGTCGTGGCGGCTGCCGGCCTGCAGGACGTGCGTGCCCAGGACGTGACCTACCTGCTGCCGGCGCCCAAATCGCTGCCGGCCTTTGGTCCCTGGATGGTGGCGCAGCAGCGCGGCTATTTCAAAGCCGAGGGCCTGAATGTCGATTTCCAGATCGGCAAGGGCGGTGTTGACGTTGCCAAGCAGGTTGGCGCCGGCAATGCGGTGATCGGCGGCGGTATCGGCGATACTTCGATCATCGTGCGTCCCAATGGCGTGCCGGTGAAGACCGTTGCCCTGCTGGGCGGCGGCTCGCTGATGCAGCTGGTCCTCAACAAGGACAAGGGCGTCAAGACGGTCAAGGATCTGAAGGGCAAGACCATCACCGCGATGGCCTATCAGGACACTACCTATTTTGCCCTGCTGGGCATGCTCGCCACCCAGGGCATGACCAAGAATGACGTGAATGCCCAGGCTGCCGGCCCGGTCAACGTCTGGAAACTGTTTGTTGCCGGTGAGGCCGATGCCATGGCGGCGGTGCCGGAATGGACCGCTCAGGCGATGGCGGCCAAGATGAATATCGAGGTCATTCCGTCGGATGCGCATTTCAAGAGCATGGCGCAGGCCATCGTGGCGGCCGATGACGTGATCCAGAAGAATCCGCAACTGATCCAGAAGCTGGTCCGCGCCACGCTGAAGGGCAT
>NZ_CALRUC010000126.1:0-12551 GCF_943371255.1 Ferrovibrio terrae
AGCAGGAGACGGAAGGTGATTACTCTAGCAGATTACTAGGGGAAGCGCCCAGTTGGAGCAAAAAGAATGAAGACGACGTCCGTAACCGCGGCCGATCTGGCTGTATCCGTGTTCGCCGTGCCCCCGCTGGCACGCTATTCCGACCTGACGCTGAATGAAGACGCGAATCGCCAGCTGATCGGTTATCTCGAGGCTGGCGGCGTGCGCAGCCTGATGTATGGCGGCAATGCCAATTTCTACAATATTTCGGTCGGCGAATATGCCGAAGTGCTGGATTTCCTGGTCGATGCGGTTGGCCCCGATACCTGGTTGATTCCCTCCTTTGGTCCCGATTACGGCAAGTTGATCGACCAGGCCCGCATCCTGCGAGGGTCCAAGGTACCGACCGCCATGGCGCTGCCGATGACCTTCCCGGCCACCTCTGAGGGGATCGAGACCGGCCTGCGCCGGGCCGCCGTGACCATGGGCAAACCGATCATCCTGTATATCAAGTCCGACAACTATATCGCGCCGGAGGCGGCCGGCCGGCTGGTGGCCGAGGGCATGGTCTGCGCCGTCAAATACGGCACGGTGCGTACCGATCCGGCGCAGGACGATTACCTGAAAAAGCTGCTCGACCATGTCGAGGCCAGGCTGGTGATCAGCGGGATCGGCGAGCGCCCGGCGATCACGCATCTGCGCCAGTTCGGCCTTGGCGGTTTCACTTCGGGCTCGGTCTGCGTGGCGCCGCGCGGCTCCATGGCCTTGCTGCAGGCTATCAAGCGCGGCGACTGGGCGGCAGCCGAGCGGTTGCGCGAGGCCTATCTGCCGCTGGAAGACCTGCGCGATGGCATCAGTCCGATCCGGACCCTGCATGATGCCGTGACGCTGGCCGGCATAGCCGATATGGGACCCATGCTGCCGCTGATGACCGGGTTGAATGTGGCCGAGCGCCAGCGGGTCGCGCCAGCGGCCCAGGCGCTGAGAGCCTGGGATGCGGACCTGGAAGGTGCCGCCCGCGCGGCCGAATAGGTCAGTTGGCGCGGCGCAGGAGAGCGTTGGCCTTGTCGTCGGGCTTGGCGGGATCGTGACGGCTGACGGCCAGGGTGTCGTCGGCACTCGGCCGGACTTCATAGATGTAGCGCCCCAGCTTCCATGACGCAGCGTCGCCTTGCCGCGTCAGCGCCAGTTCGTAATTCTCTGGCCGTTCGCTGGAGATGCTGAGCCCGGAGCGATACAAGCCCTTGCGCGTGCCGCTGGTTTCGCTGCTGAAGGCCAGCAGGGTATAGCGCCCGTGACTCCAGGTGCCCTGCCATGCGCCGGCGATGGGGTCACCCGCCTGCCGCGGGAATTCCGGGGGCACCGCGATGCGGAAGGTGGCGAGCGTGGTGGGGCTGTCGTCGCAGGAGGGGGCCGTGCCAGTCTCGACGAAGACATAGATGCAAGGGCCGAAACGGCGCGCGAAGTTCCAGGTCTGTCCGGCGCCGTGGCCCTTCAGGCTGCCGAAGCCGGGCTGGCTGATCACGAAATGCGAGACGCCGTATTTGCTCAGGGTCTGGCTCACCCAGGGGCCGCGGATATTCGGCGCATGGGCTTCGTAATAGTCATCTCCCTCGAAATAGGCGACCGCGACCCTGGCTTTTGCGCCTTCGTATTTCTCCCAGATCGTGCGCATGGTGAAATCGTTCTGGCGCCAGGCATTGTTCGGCGTCGAGCCGCCGCCATGGGCTGCAGGCGCGGTGGCGATGACGGCATCCACCGCGGCGCCATAGCGCACGGCTTCGATCGAGGCATAGGCGCCGGCCGACTGTCCCATCAGCACGATGCGTTTGTAGCCCATGGACTGGGCCTTCTCGATGCCGGACTGGACGATCTGCAGAGCGCGGGTGCGGTCGTCGTTACCCCAGCCGCGATATAGCGTGTAGACGTCCCAGCCCTGCTGGCCGAAATAGAGCGCCAGCGGCGAGGCCTTTTCGCTGGCTGCGGTTTCGCCGCGGCCATGGTTCCAGATCACCAGGCCCTTGGCCTTTTCCGGCCCCAGCGTCGGTGGTGCGGCGACACTGTATTCTGCCGGCTTGAGCTCGAAATGCTTGCCTTCAACCATGACCTGGCCGAACGCTGCTGCCGGCAGCAGCGCTGCCATTGTCCAAACCATTGCCCCAAGTCTCACTGGATTCCCCCAAGTCATGGTCATTGCTGCCACGGTGAAGGCGGCGCGGGGGACAGGCAAGGCCAACGGTGTGAAATCAGCCTAAAAAATGCCACGAGGTCACAAAAATGAACGGCCCGGCGGTGGGCCGGGCCGTTGCAGTGAGGGTGAGGCGGGGGCGAATCAGTCGCCGGCACCCGCCTTTTTCTTTTCTTCCTCGACCAGTTCCTTCTTCGACAGCTTGCCGATCAGGGTCTTGGGCAGGGCATCGCGGAATTCGATGGCCGCCGGCATTTCATGCTTGCCCAGCTTGTCGCTCAGGAAGGCTTTCGCCTCCTCGTAGGTGAAGGGCTTGGCATCGGGCTTCAGCTTGATGAAGGCCTTGGCCGACTGGCCGCGATACTGGTCGGGAATGCCGATCACGGTGCATTCCTCGACGCTGGGATGCTCGTAGATCGCTTCCTCGATGTTGCGCGGATAGACGTTGAAGCCGCCCGACAGGATCATGTCCTTCTTGCGATCGACGATGAAGATATAGCCATCCTCGTCGATATAGCCGACATCGCCGGTGTGGAAACGGCCGCCGGCGAAGGCTTCCGCCGTCGCTTCCGGCTTGTTCCAGTAGCCCTTCATCACATTCGGGCCGGTGATGCAGATCTCGCCGGTTTCGTTGATGCCCTTCACCTTCAGCGGGTCATCCACATCGACGATCTCGATGGTCACGCCGGGCAGCGGCAGGCCGCAGGAACCGCGCTTGCGCTTGCCGCCATAGACGGTCTGGGTGCCGGCCGGCGAGGTCTCGGTCATGCCCCAGCCTTCAATCATCTTGTGGCCGGTCACCTGCTCGAACTTGTCCTGCACTTCCACCGGCAGCGGCGCGCCGCCCGAGGCGCAGAATTTCAGCGCCGAAAGATCGTAATCCTTCAGGTTGGGCAGGTTGACGATGGCGGCATACATGGTGGGCACGCCGGGGAAGATGCTGATCTTCTTCTTGTGCAGGTCTTCCACCACCGCCTTCAGCTCGAAGCGGGGATGCAGGAAGAACTGCGCGCCGATGGTGAGCATGCGCAGCAGTACGGCGCTCAGGCCATAGATGTGGAACATCGGCAGCACCATGAGCACGCGCTCTTTGCCGTCGTCCAGGTTGAGCAGCTGATTGCCCTCGGTCCAGCTGCCATACATATGGACGGCGGCGGTGATGTTGCCATGTGTCAGCATGGCACCCTTGGGCTGGCCGGTGGTGCCGCCGGTATATTGCAGGATCGCCACTTCCTCGGCCGGATCCTTCACCGGATGCGGCGTGTAGCGGCCGTCATTGGCGATCAGGTCGGCGAAGCGGATATGCTTGTCGTCGTTCGGGACGGCGGCGATTTCCTTGCCCTTGGCCAGCGGGAACAGCAGGTTCTTGGGGAAGGGCAGCACATCGGGCAGGCGGCAGACCACGACCTTTTTCAGGCGCGTGGTGCCGATCATCTTGGCAATATTGGGATACAGCGCCTTGAGATCGAGCGTGACGATGATGTCGGTCTGGCTGTCTTCGATCTTGTAGCGCAACTCGCGCTCGGCATCGAGCGGGCTGTAATTCACCACCCGGCCGCCGGCCTTGAGGATGGCGAAGAAGCAGATCACGTAATGCGGTGTGTTGGGCAGGAACAGGCCGACATGCACGCCGGGACCGACGCCAAGCTGCTGGAAGCCCTTGGCCGCGCGATCCACCAGATCGGAGACCGCGGCATAGGTATAGCCCTTGCCCATGAAATCGAGACAGGGGTTCGGTGCGAAGCGGGCCACCGCATCGTCAAGCAGGGTCCAGATCGGTTTGGCCTGGAAATTCTGTGCCCAGGTCACACCGGCCGGATAGGATTTTTCCCAGAACGGAGCGGTCATTATTTATCCCCCTAGACTTAGTCAGGGTCCGGCCGGCTGCACCGGCCCGGACCGGGCCATTCTAGGAACCGGCCGGCATCAAAGCAACGTGGCGCTGCGTCAAGCTAATTCGGTTCATCTGGACGGCGGCAGACCCTGTGTATAACCCGGGCGCCGGGTTGCGCCCTTGGGCGGCGGCTGGCACACTCCGGGCCGAATTTTCATGTTTCCACACGAGGCCAGAATGGGCGCCAAGGATATGCGGGCGGAGCGCGACCGTTTTGTCGCCTTCGCCTTCTCCGCGGCCGACCTGATGCTGGAAGTATCCGGCGAGGGCCTGATCACTTTCGCCTCCGGTGCTGCGCGACTGATTGCCGGCGCCGAGGCCGAAGCGCTGCTTGGCAGCAAATTCGCCGAACTGATCGACGAGTCCGACCGCCATTTCGTGCTCAACCTGCTGGCCGGCCTGCCGGTCGGCGGCCGGATCGAGCCCGTCACCGTGCGCCTGTTGCAGGCGGATGGCAGCCCGGGCGCCATCTGCGTGCTGGGTGGCTGCTGCCTGCCGCGGCAGGATGGCCGTTATTACCTGACGTTCTCCAATGCCCGGCTGCCGCAGGCGGAAACCGCGCTGCTCAACAAGCGCGATTACCAGACCGGCCTGCTCGGTTCTGACGATTTCGAGGCCCTGGCCGGCGACCGCCTGAAGCTGGCGCGCGAGCTGGGTTCGGAAGTGAAGCTGACCCTGATCGAGATCGTCGGCCTGAAGGAACTGGTCGAATCGCTGCGGCCCGATGAAAGCCAGAGCCTGATGGGCGATGTCGGCGCGCTGATCCGCGCCAAGTCGATCGGCGGCGACACGGCCGGCCAGATCGATTCCGAGAAATACGGCATCCTGCATGCCAGCACGATCGACCAGAATGCCGTGGCCGAGCAGGTGCGCAACCTGATCAAGAAGAGCGGCGGCGCGGCAGTGGCCGAGGTGGTGGAGACGCTGGGCGTGCGCGGTGCCACCCTGGATCTGCATCTGAAGGCGATGAGCGACGAGGATGCCACCAGTGCCATGGCCTTTGCCGTTGACCGTTTCGCCAGCGAAGGTGCCGCTGCCTTCGCCCTGCATTCCACCGAAGAAAGCCTGAAGGCCCTGCTGCAGAAGACGGTATCGCGCGTGCGCGCGCTGCGTTCTGCGGTCGCCAGCCGGCAGTTCCAGCTGGTGTTCCAGCCGATCGTGCGGCTGGATACCCGCACGCTGCATCATTACGAGGCGCTGTCGCGCTTCGAGGATGGCGGCTCGCCGTTCGAGACCATCCGGCTGGCCGAAGGCGTGCACATGATCGGCGAATTCGATCTCGCCGTGGTGCATCGCGTGGTCGAGATGCTGGCCGAGCGCCGCCGCCAGGGCGAGATCATCGATGTTGCCGTCAACCTGTCGGGCCACAGCCTGGAAAGCGCGGTCTTCATGGCCGCCCTGCGCGAGATCATGGCCGACGATCCGGGCCTGCGCCGGCAGCTGATCTTTGAAATCACGGAATCGACCCAGATTACCAACTTGGTGCATGCCGCCAATGCGGTGCGCCAGCTGCGCGAGGACGGCCATTCCGTCTGTCTCGACGATTTTGGCGCCGGCGCGGCCTCCTTCCCCTATCTGCAGGCGCTGGAGGTCGATTACGTCAAGATCGACGGCGCCTATGTGAAGGCGCTGCAGACCCAGGGCCAGATGCGCGATCAGGCCATCCTCAAGGGCATGGTCTGGCTCTGCAAGGAACTGAAGATCGGCACCGTGGCCGAGATGGTGGAAACCGAGGACCAGGCCCGCCTGCTGCTCGATTTCGGCATCGATTACGGCCAGGGCTATCTGTTCGGCTATCCCGAGGCCGTGCCGCAGATGGAGCCGCTCAGGCTCGACGACGCGCCCGGCAATCACCGCAGCCCGAACGAGTTCAAGCTGAACCGGCGCTAGCCTCTCAATTCGACCCGGCCGTGATCCAGCACCACCACGTCGCGCTCCGCCACCCGGGCGCGGAACGACACGATGTTGTCGTCGCGCCAAAGCTCTGTGTGGATGGTCTCGCCCGGAAACACCGGCGCGGTGAAGCGCGCGTTGATATCGGCGATCTTTGATGGATCGTGATTGCAGGCGGCTTTCACCACGGCACGCACGGCGATGCCATAGCTGCACAGGCCATGCAGGATCGGGCGCGGGAAGCCGGCAGCGGCGGCGAAGGCCGGTTCGGCATGCAGCGGGTTGCGGTCGCCGCACAGACGATAGAACAGCGCCTGGTTGGGCTGCGTCTTCAGCGTCACGCCGGCATCGGCGGCGCGGTCGGGGATGACATGCGGCTTGGGCGGCAGCTCTTCAGGCTTGCGCAGCGGGCCGCCGAAACCGCCATCGCCGCGGGCAAAGGTGGTGGAGAGCAGCGTGACCAGCGTGTCGCCGCTGGTCGCATCGCTGATGGTGTTCTCCACCAGCATGATGGCGCCCTTGCCGGCGCCCTTGTCGAACACATCCTTGATCCGGATCTTCGATTTCACCCGGCCACTGGGCGGCATCGGCTTGTGCAGGGTGATGCGCTGCTCGCCATGCACCACCATCACGTAATTGATGCCGGTGCGCGGCGTCCAGCTGTCGTCCCAGCAGATCACGGTGGACAGGCTGGGCAGGGCGGTCAGGTTTTTCTCGAAGACGAAGGGCAGTTCGTCGAGGTCCATCGGATCCTGGCCCATGCCGACACTCAGCGCATAGAGCATGGTTTCGCGATCCGTGAAGCTGACCTCACGGGCCGGGATGTCGAGCGCGATCAGTTCGTCATAGACAATCGCCATGGTTCCTCCCTTAATTCGTCCTGTACCCTTTTCGCGACTCTAGCGGCGTAGACCGCCGGTCGCCAGCCTTGACGTAACGTCAGGGCCAAAGAGCTAAAAGTGACGTGGAGGAAGCAATGACCTACAAGACCTTCGATTTCACCGTCGCCGATCACGTGGCCCAGATCGTATTCAACCGGCCGGACAAGGCGAATGCGATGATCCTGCCCTTCTGGCAGGAAATGGTGAATGTCTTTGCCGAAATCGAGGACCGGCCCGAGATCCGCGCCGTGGTGATTTCCTCCACCGGCAAGCATTTCACCGGCGGCCTCGATCTTTCCGCCTTTGCCAATATCGCCGGCGACATGATGCGTGGCGACCGCGGCCGTGCCGGCGAGCAGATGCGCCGTGCCGTGGCCGAGATGCAGGAAAGCTTTGCCGTGATCGACCGCTGCCGCGTGCCGGTGCTGGCTGCAGTGCAAGGCGGCTGTGTCGGCGGCGGTGTCGACCTGATCTCGGCCTGCGACATGCGTTACTGCACGGCGGATGCCTGGTTCTGCATCCAGGAAATCAACATCGGCATGACCGCCGATGTCGGCACCCTGCAGCGCCTGCCGCATCTGATGCCCGAAGGCCTAGTGCGCGAACTGGCCTATACCGGCCGCCGCATGCCGGCGGCCGAGGCTTTCCGCGCCGGCCTGGTCAATCAGGTGTTCGACAGCCAGGACGACATGCTGGCCTTCGCGCAGGATGTGGCCCGCACGGTTGCGTCGAAATCGCCGCTCGCCATCCATGGCACCAAGGAAATGCTGAACTACACCCGCGACCACAGCGTGGCCGATGCCCTGAACTACATGCAGGTCTGGCAGGCCGGCATGTTCCTGACCGGCGACCTGATGGAAGCCATGCAGGCCAATCAGGAAAAACGTCCAGCGAAATTCCCCGATCTGCTGCCGGCAAGGAAGCTGGTGCAGAAGCGTCGCTGACTAGCTGACGCCCAGCACCTTCCAGATACCCTCGGCGGTCAGCACCACCTTCTCATTCACCGTGGCGGTGCCCTGGATGAAAATCAGACTGCGGGTCTGGCGCACGATGCGGCCGCGCATCTCGATGAAGTCGCCCGGCTTCACGGCGGCGATGAACTGGTTGTTCAGCGACACCGTGGCGCAGGCGGCGCGCTCTACCGCATCCCAGACCATCCAGCCCAGCACATGGTCGGCCAGCGTCATCAGCATGCCGCCATGCACCACGCCGCGCGAATTGGTATGGCGCTCTTCCGCCAGCAGGCCATAGGCAGAACCGGCCGGGCCTTCGGCTTCGCGCCTGACCCAGATCGGGCCGACCTGCTGGGTGAAGGGGCCCTGGCCGGAACGCTGCTTCCAGCCGGCGGACGTTGGGTCGAAAGTCATCAGATTGTCCTTAGGTTACAGCACGAATTGAGCAACTGAATCGCCCCAATGCAAGGCCTTCCGCAGCGTCACGCGCTTGCCTGTCGCAGCCGGGAGACTTAACCTTCCCGCAGTTACAGGGAGAAACGCCATGGATCTCGAATTCACGGCCGAGGAACGCGCCTTCCGCGACGAGGTGCGTGCATTCATCCGCGACAACCTGCCGCCGGCACTGGCCGAGAAGACGCGGCAGCGTATCCATCTCGACAAGGCCGACTTCGTTGCCTGGCACAAGATCCTGCATGCCCGTGGCTGGGGCGCGCCGAACTGGCCGAAGCAGCATGGCGGTCCGGGCTGGAGTCCGGTGCAGCGCTATATCTTCGATGAGGAATGCGCCACTGCCGATGCGCCGCCACTGGTGCCCTTCGGCATCAGCATGGTAGGGCCGGTGATCTATACCTTCGGCACCGACGCGCAGAAGGCGAAATACCTGCCCCGTATCGTCAGCATGGAAGACTGGTGGTGCCAGGGCTATTCCGAACCCGGCTCCGGCTCCGATCTCGCAAGCTTGCGCACGCGCGCCGAGAGCGAAGGCGATCACTATGTGGTCAACGGCCACAAGATCTGGACCACCCAGGCGCAGCACGCGAACATGATGTTCTGCCTGGTGCGCACCGACGCACAGGCCAAGCCGCAGGAGGGCATTTCCTTCCTGTTGATCGACATGACTGACCCGGGCATCCAGGTGCGGCCGATCATCTCAATCGACGAAGGGCACAGCGTCAACGAGGTGTTCCTCGACAATGTCCGTGTGCCCAAGGCCAATCTCATAGGGCAGGAGGGCAAGGGCTGGACCTATGCCAAATTCCTGCTTGGTAATGAACGCACCGGCATCGCCGAGGTCGCTACCTCCAAGCAACGTCTCAAGCGCCTGAAACAGATCGCCCGCGCCGAACAGTCCTGTGGTCGGCCGCTGCTGCAGGATCCCGATTTCCGCGCCAAGGTGGCCGCCATCGAGATCGACCTGCTGGCGCTGGAATACACCAACCTGCGCATGCTGGCGGCCGAGAATGCCGGCAAGGGCGTGGGGCCGGAAGCCAGCATGCTGAAAATCCGCGGTTCGGAAATCCAGCAGAACCTGACCGAACTGGCCTGCGAGGCGCTGGGCTATTACGCCGCGCCTTACGAACACCGGCCCGATGGCTCCAACCAGCCGCCGGTTGGCCCCGATTACGCGCAGGGCCGGATGGAATCCTATCTGTATTATCGCGCCACCACGATCTATGGCGGCTCGAATGAAATTCAGCGCAACATCATCGCCAAGATGGTGCTGGGCCTCTGAACATAGCGACACGCAAGACAGGAAAGAGCGAGAGATGGATTTCCAATTGTCTGAGGAACAGACCCTGCTGGCCGACAGTGTCGAAAGCTGGCTGCAGGACAAATATGATTTCGATCGCTGGCGCAAACTGGTGAAGACCGATCTGGGCTATGCACAGGAAAACTGGAAGACCATGGCCGAACTGGGCTGGCTGGGCATTTCGCTGCCGGAAGAGGCCGGCGGGCTGGGCGGTTCTGCGGTCGACACCATGCTGCTGGCCGAACGCTTTGGTCGCCACATGGTGGCCGAGCCCTATCTCTCCACCGTGATCCTGGGCGGCGGCCTGATCCAGGTGGCCGGCGATGCCGAGCAGCAGGCCGAATGGCTGCCGGCGATTGCCGAGGGCACGGCGAAATGGGCCTTCGCCCATGCCGAGCACGGCTCGCGCTTTGCCCTGAACGAGACCCGCACCAGGGCGACGAAAAGCGGCGCCGGCGGTTGGACGCTGAGCGGCAAGAAGATCGTGGTCTGGGACGCGGCCAGCGCCGACCGGCTGATCGTGCTGGCCCGCTCGGCCGGCGGAGACACGGATGAGAAGGGCCTCGGCCTTTTCGTGGTCGATGCCGCGGGTGCCGGTGTAGTGCGGCAGGACTACCGCACGGTGGATAACCGGCGCGCCAGCGACATCCAGTTCAGCGATGCGCCGGTGCTGGCCGTTCTGGGCGATCCGGCCCATGCACTGCCGGCGGTCGAGACCGTGGTGGATCAGGCGATTGCCTTCATGGCCTCTGAAGCCGTCGGCGCCATGGCGGCCCTGCATGAAACCACGCTGGCCTATGCCAAGACGCGCAAGCAGTTCGGCCGCGCCATCGGCGATTTCCAGGTGATCCAGCATCGCCTGGTCGACATGCTGATGCAGGTGGAAAGTGCACGTTCGCTGGCGCTGCTCGCCAGCCTCAAGGCGGCGGCCGAACCCAAGGAGCGTGCCAAGGCAGCGGCCGCGGCCAAGGTGCAGATCGGCCGTTCGGGACGGTTCGTCGGCCAGCAGGCGGTGCAGGTGCATGGCGGCATGGGTATGACCGATGAGCTGAATGTCGGCCATTACATGAAGCGGCTGATGATGATCGACACCACCTTTGGCAATGCCGACCACCATCAGCGGCGGTTTGCAGCCCTCAGCGACTAGAGAGACGGAGGCCCGGCATGGAAAAGATGGTCGTCAGGGACGTCAGCCAGTATTTCCGTGCCGAGCTTGCCCGCAAATACCGTTCCACCGCCGGCAGCCAGGATCAGGTCGATCCGTCCCTGGTCGACGCCCTGATGGCGGAGATCGAGCGCGACGGCTATGTGATCCTGGAAAACCTGTTCTCGGCCGAGGAGGCCGCAGCCATGCGCGCGGCGCTGGCGCCGCACTACCACGACCATCTCGGCCGCAACAGTTTCGAGGGCTTCGGCACCAAGCGGCTGTATGCCGTGATCGAGAAGACGCTGGCCTGCAATCCGCTGGTCGAGCATCCGGTGATCCTCGCGCTGCTGGATCGTATCTTCGAGCCGAACTACCTGCTGTCGCAGCTGCAGGCCATCGACATCCTGCCCGGCGAAGCCGCGCAGCCGCTGCATCATGACGATGCCTTTTATCCGGTGCCGCGGCCGCGCGCCGCATTGGGCGCGGCCACCATCATGGCGATTGACGACTTCACCGTCGAGAATGGCGCCACCGTGCTGATCCCGGGCAGCCATAAATGGGATGGTCGCATGCCGACAGCGGAAGATGCCGCCCGCGCCGTGCCTGCGGTGATGCCCAGCGGCTCGGTGCTGTTTTTCATCGGCACGCTGTGGCATGGCGGCGGCGCCAATGTCAGCGACAAAAGCCGGCTCTGCGTCACCGCCCAGTATTGCGCGCCCTGGTGCCGCCAGCAGGAGAATTTCAGCCTGTCGGTCTCACGCGAGCGGGTCAGGCAATGCAGCGAGCATGTCCGCCGCATGCTGGGCTACAGCATCCATCCGCCCTTCATGGGTTTCGTGAACGGCCTGCACCCCAAGCGGCTGCTGGAAGACTGACGCTGGCGCAAAGGCCCGGTTATACTGGCCGGGCATGCTGATCGCGCAGATTTCCGATCCCCATATCCGGCCGCAGGGCCAGCTCTATCAGGGCGTCATCGATTCCAACGCGATGTTCGCTACCGCCGTGCAACATCTGAACGGCCTCGATCCGCGGCCCGATCTGGTGCTGCTGACCGGCGATATCGTCGATCATGGCGATCCGGCGGAATATGCCATGGCCCGCAGGCTGATGGCCGAGTTGCAGATTCCGTATCTGGTGATCCCCGGCAATCACGATGAGCGTGCGGCTTTCCGCGCGGCCTTCGCCGATCAGGCTTATCTCCCCAGCGCCGACGGCCCGCTGCATTATGTGGTGGATGATCGCGGCCCCGTGCGGATTGTCGCGCTCGATGTCACCATTCCCGGCAAGCATCATGGCCTGGTCGATGCGGCTGCACTGGCCTGGCTGGAAGACGCCTTGTCAGCCGCGCCAGAGCGGCCGACCCTGCTGATGCTGCACCAGCCACCGTTTGCCACCGGCATTCCCTATATGGATCCCTACTGGTGCGCGGGCGGCGAGGCACTGGCAGCGCTGCTGCGCCGCCACAGCCAGGTCGAGCGCATCACCTGCGGCCATGTACACCGCTTCATGCAGCTGCGCTTCGGCGGCACCAGCCTGTGCACCGCGCCCAGCACCACGACCACGATTGCACTACAGCTGCAGCCCGATGCCAAGCCGGCATCCTATATCGAACCGCCGGCCTTCCTGCTGCATCACTGGCTGGCCGGGACCGGCCTGATCACGCATTTCTGCCCGATCGGCCAGTTCCCGGGGCCGTATCCATTCGCCTGAGGCTAGGCTTAGGCGCTGACGAGCGTCTTGAAGCCGCCATAGCACATGCGCTTCACGTCGAAGGGCATGTCCTTGGGGTCCGGGCACATCGCCTGGATGCGCGGGTCTTTCATCACCTTGGCATTCACGGCGTCGCGATGTTTGCGCGACTTG
>NZ_CALRUC010000127.1:0-12237 GCF_943371255.1 Ferrovibrio terrae
CTGCTGACGGGTCTCTACCAGATGACCCATCGCGCGGTGCAGAACACCATCCCGCTCGATTCCCGCTTCACCAATCTCGGTCATGAACTGCGGCGCAGCGGCTACGACCCGGCCCTGATCGGCTACACGACCACGACGCCCGATCCGCGCACGACGGGGCCGAACGATCCGCGCTTTTTCGTGCTGGGCGATATCATGGATGGTTTCCGCCCGGTCGGTGCCTTCGAGCCCTACAAGGAGGCCTATTTCGCCTGGATGGCCTCCAAGGGCCACGACCTGCCGGAAAACCCGGAGGATGTCTGGCGTCCGCAGGCCGGCAAGCCCGGCGCCACGCGTGAACCGGGTTCGCTGCCGAAGGAATTGTCCGATACCGCCTGGTTCACCGAACGCGCGCTCACCTATCTGAACGGCGCCAGCAATCGCAACTGGTTCCTGCATCTGGGCTATTACCGGCCGCATCCGCCCTTCATCGCGCCCGAGCCCTATAACAGCATGTACGACCCGGCCGACATGGCGCCGCCGGTGCGTGCGGCCACGGTGGAGGCGGCGGCAGCCAGCCATCCGCTGCACAAGTTCTATATCGACAATGTCAATCAGCGCGGCTTCTTCCAGGGCGCTGATGCGCTCGGCTCGGCGATGACCGAGGAGGAGGTGCGGGTGATGCGCGCCACATACTTTGGCCTGATGACCGAGATCGACGATCATCTCGGCCGCGTCTTCGATTATCTGAAACAGAGCGGCCAGTGGGACGACACGCTGATCATCTTCACCTGCGATCACGGCGAGCAGCTCGGCGATCACTACCTGCTCGGCAAGCTGGCCTATTTCGATGCCAGCTTCCGCATCCCGATGGTCATCCGCAACCCGGACCGCGCCGCCGAATCGACGCGCGGCCAGATCATCGACCGCTACACCGAAACGGTCGATACCATGCCCACCATCCTGGACTGGATCGGCGCCGAGATTCCGCGCCAGTGCGACGGCCGTTCGCTGCTCGATTTCACCTATGGTGCCGTGCCGGCCAACTGGCGCACCGAAGTGCATTATGAATTCGATTTCCGCGACATCTTCTATTCCAAGCCGGAAGGCGTGCTGGGCACGGCGATGGATGAAAGCTCGCTCGCCGTGGTGCAGGACGACGACTACAAGTATGTGCATTGCGCCGCCTTGCCGCCGCTGTTCTTCGATCTGAAGAAAGATCCGGACCAGCTCAACAATCTGGCCGGTGATCCGGCCTATGCGCCGCAGATCATGCAATATGCCCAGAAGATGCTGAACTGGCGGCTGGCCCATGCCGACAAGACGCTGACCGGCTATCGCGCCAGCCCGCATGGCCTGGAGACGCGGCGCTAGGATTTCAGCTGCCGGTCCCAGCCAGGCTCGTCGCCATAGATGCTGCGCAGATGATCGATGAAGGCACGCACGCCGGCCGGCACGAAATTGGTCACCGGATGCACGGCGAAGATGCTGACATCGGCGGCACCGGGATGCTCGGGCAGCACGACCTGAAGGGCGCCGCTGCGCAATTCGTTGCCGATATCCCAGGTCGAGCGCAGGGCGATGCCCACCCCGGCAATCGCCAGTTCGCGCACCACCTCGCTGGAATTGGTGCGCACGGCACTTTCGCCCTGCACCAGCACGGTGCCGGTTTTACTCTGCAGTCGCCACGGCAGCTGAGCGGCGGCGGCGAGGAAACGATGGCGCCGCAAATCCTGCAGCCGCGCCGGCGCGCCATATTTCTTTAAGTAGTCCGGGCTGGCGCAGAGCACGCGGCGGTTCGGCGCCAGCCGATGCCCGGTCAGGCCGGCCTCGATCGCCGGTGCGATGCGGATGGCAAGATCAATGCGCTCGACCACCAGATCGACATAGCCGTCCGACAGATCCAGCTCGACCTCCAGCCGCGGCCAGGTGTCGAGAAAGGGTTTCAGATGCGGCGCCACATGCAACCGGCCGAACGAGGTTGGCGCAGTAAGCCGCAGGCGGCCCGAAGGCGCGCCGGTGACGCCGGTGACGATATTCTCCGCCTCGCGCGAGGCGGCCAGGATTTCCACCACGCGTTCATAAAACCGCTGGCCGGCCTCGGTGGTCGCCAGCTTGCGCGTGGTCCGGTGCAGCAGCCGGGCACCGAGCCGCTCCTCCAGCGCCGCGATCCGCTTCGAGACCATGGCCGGCGACAGGTTCAGCGTGCGGCCCGCCGCCGCCAGGCTGCCGGTCTCGATCACCCGGGCAAACAGCTCGTATTCCCTGTCCATGGTCATTATTTCCCACATAGAACGACTGCGTTCAATTCTTTTCATCTACAGAATGAATGCCGGGTCTGCTAGCCTGCCGGCGCTTTTCAGAAAACCGCAGGAAACGTCATGACCAAGACCGTCACCAAGGCCGGCCTCACGGTTGCCGAAGACCTCGCCCGCTTCATCGAGGACAGCGCCCTGCCGGGCACCGGACTCGAGGCCGGCGCCTTCTGGTCGGGCGTGGCTGCGATCTTCGCCCGCTTCACGCCGGAGAACCGCAGCCTGCTGGCCAAGCGCGACCAGCTTCAGGCGAAGATCGATGCCTGGCATGTGCAGCGCAAAGGCCAGGGTTTCGATGCTGCGGCTTATCAGGCTTTCCTGAAAGAGATCGGCTATCTGGTGCCCGAGCCGGCACCGTTCAGGATCGACAGCACCAGGGTGGATGATGAGATCGCCCGCATGGCCGGGCCGCAGCTGGTGGTGCCGGTGCTGAACGCGCGCTTCCTGCTCAATGCCGCCAATGCGCGATGGGGCAGCCTGTATGATGCCTATTACGGCACCGATGCGATCCCGCATGAGGCGGGTGAGAAGAAGGGCTACGATCCGGCGCGCGGCGCCAAGGTTATCAGTAAAGCCAAGGCCTTCCTCGATGCCGCCGTGCCGCTGGCCACGGGCAGCCATACGGATGTGACGGGCTGGTCGATTGCCAATGGCACGCTCAGCCCGGCGCTGAAGGATGCCGCCGCCTTTGTCGGCTATCGCGGCGATGCGGCGAATCCGACCGCCGTACTGCTGAAGCATAACGGCCTGCATATCGAGCTGGTCATCGACCGCGCGCATCCGATTGGCAAGAGCGATCCGGCCGGCCTGGCCGATGTGATCCTGGAATCGGCGCTCACCACCATTGTCGATCTGGAAGATTCGGTCGCTGCGGTCGATGCCGAAGACAAGGTCGCGGCCTATGCCAACTGGCTCGGCCTGATGAAGGGCGACCTCGAGGCCAGTTTCGAGAAGGGCGGCAAGACCATGACCCGCGCGCTCGAAGCCGACCGGACATACACCGCTGCCGGCGGTGGTGTGCTCACACTGCCCGGCCGTTCGCTGCTGCTGGTGCGCAATGTCGGCCACCTGATGACCAACCCCGCCATCCATCTGCCCGATGGCAAGGAAGTGCCGGAAGGCATCCTGGATGCCATCGTCACCAGCCTGATCGCGCTGCATGATCTCAAGCGCAAGGGCCGTTTCGTCAACAGCCGCGCCGGTTCGGTCTGCATCGTCAAGCCGAAGATGCATGGCCCGGAAGAGGCGGGCTTTACCGACCGCCTGTTCGATGCCGTCGAAGACCTGCTCGGGCTGGAGCGCTACACCATCAAGGTCGGTGTGATGGACGAGGAACGCCGCACCTCGGCCAATCTGGCCGCCTGTATCCATGCCGTGCGGCATCGCATCATCTTCATCAACACCGGCTTCCTGGATCGCACCGGCGATGAGATGCACACTTCGATGCAGGCCGGGCCGATGGTGCGCAAGGCCGAGATGCGGGCATCGAGCTGGATCAAGGCCTATGAGGAGCGCAACGTCGCCATCGGCCTCGCCTGCGGCCTGTCCGGCAAGGCGCAGATCGGCAAGGGCATGTGGGCGGCGCCCGACCGCATGGCCGACATGCTGGAACAGAAAGTGGGACATCCGAAGACCGGCGCCAACACGGCCTGGGTGCCGAGCCCGACGGCCGCCACGCTGCATGCCACGCATTATCATGTCGTCGATGTGTTCGGCCGCCAGGCCGAGGTGGCAAAACAGCCGCTGCCGCCGCTCGATGCCCTGCTTACAATTCCGCTGGCCACGGGGCAGAATTTCTCCGAGCAGGATGTGAAGGACGAACTCGACAACAACGCCCAGGGGATTCTCGGCTATGTCGTCCGTTGGGTCGATCAGGGCGTTGGCTGTTCCAAGGTGCCCGATATCCACGATATCGGCCTGATGGAAGATCGCGCGACGTTACGCATTTCCTCGCAGCATATGGCCAACTGGCTGCTGCATGGCATCTGCACGAAGGAGCAGGCCGAAGCCGCCTTCAAGCGCATGGCCGCCAAGGTGGATGCGCAGAATGCCGGCGATCCGCTGTATCGCCCGATGGCCACCGATCCCGACAACAGCCTGGCATTCCAGGCTGCGCGGGCGCTGGTGTTCGAAGGCATCAGCCAGCCGAACGGTTATACCGAGCCGCTGCTGCATGCCTTCCGCCAGAGGGTGAAGGCGCAGGGTTAAGCGGCCGTCGTCCTGCGCGGCACCACCATCTTCACGGTGAACACCTGCACGGCCTCGCCGTTCTGATTCTGCGTCTCGATGCGCATGGTGATCATGCCGCGGTCGGGCCGTGATTTCGACGGCGTGATCTCCAGCACTTCGGCAGAAACCTTCAGCACGTCACCCGGCCGCGTCGGCTTCGGCCAGGACAGCTCGCCGCTGGCGCCGATGATGCCCCCGGCAATCGGTATGCCGCCATCGGTCACCAGCCGCATGGTCATCGCCGCTGTATGCCAGCCGCTGGCGGCCAGGCCACCGAACAGGGTGGGTTTCGCCGCGGCATCGTCCAGATGAAAGGGTTGCGGGTCGAATTCGGCGGCGAAGCTCTTGATGCGGGCTTCCTCCACCATCAGCGATCCCATGCTGGCAAAGCGTTGGCCGATATTCAGGTCGTCCAGGTAAAGCAGGTCGGCCATGGGTTCCTCCGGCGGCGGCCCACCTATATCGGCCGGTCGGCGCGGGTCAGGCAAGCGGGAAGGCCCGCTGGTGCAGAAATGAAACCGGGAATTGCGGGCAGGACTGGCCTGCCGTGCGCGGATGGCGTAATGAGTCGGAACCAGATTTGAGGCCTCTTATGACCAGTAGCACCGCCATCGTGATCCGCCAGCCCGACGACTGGCATGTGCATTTGCGCGACGGCGAGGTGATGGCCGCTGTGCTGCCGCATACCGCCGCCCAGTTCGGCCGTGCCATCGTGATGCCGAACCTGAAGCCGCCGGTCACCACCACGGTCCTGGCCGAGGCCTATCGCAAGCGCATCCTCGCCGCCTTGCCGGCCGGGTCGCGTTTCCAGCCGCTGATGACCGCCTATCTCACCGACAACACCGATCCGGCCGATATCGCCGATGGCTTCAAACGCGGAATATGGGTCGCGGCCAAACTCTATCCGGCTGGTGCCACCACCAATTCACAACACGGGGTCACCGATATCACGCGCATCCATGGCGTGCTGGCGATGATGGAAAAGATCGGCATGCCGATCCTGCTGCATGGCGAGGTGACCGATCACAGCGTCGATATCTTCGACCGCGAGCGGGTTTTCCTCGAGCGCATCCTGGGCAGGCTGCTCAAGGATTTCCCCGGCCTGAAGGTGGTGCTGGAGCATATCACCACGTCCGAGGCTGCCGATTTCGTGCGCGCCCATGCGCCGCAGCTGGCCGCCACCATCACGCCGCATCATCTGATGATCAACCGTAGCTCGATTTTCGAGGGCGGTGTGCGGCCGCATCTCTACTGCCTGCCGATCGCCAAACGTGAAACCCATCGCCTGGCGCTGCGCAAGGCGGCGGTTTCGGGCGAGGCCTGCTTCTTCCTCGGCACCGATACGGCGCCGCATTTCGTGCATCTGAAGGAAGCCGCCTGTGGTTGTGCCGGCATCTTCAATGCGCCGACCGCCATGCAATGTTATGCGCAGGTCTTCGCCGAGGAAAACGCGCTCGACCGGCTGGAGGCGTTTGCCTCGCTCAATGGTCCGCGCTTCTACGGCCTGCCGGTGAATACCGCGCAGATCCGGCTCGAACGCAGGGCGGCAGCGGTGCCCGAGACCGTGGCGGTGGGCAAGGACAGCATCCTGGTCTTCGCTACTGAGGCAGCGCAGCAGTGGTCGGTGGCCGAGGTGGTGCCGGCCTGAGCCTTACCGGCGTTTCTTGCTGGCGGCTTTCTTTTTCGCCACCGGCTTTTTCTTTGCTGCAGGCTTGGCGGCCTTTTTCTTCACAGCCTGTTTCTTTTTCACGGCCTGTTTCTTTGCAGGCTTTTTCGGCGTGGCTGCTTTCTTTGCCGCCGGTTTCTTCTTGGCAGCGGTTTTTTTCCTGGCGGCCGGCTTCGTGGCCGGGGCGGCTGCGGGCTTCGGCGCCACCACATGCGGGCGGCTGGCATTCAGCATCAGCAGCGCCATGTCGTCGACTTCCACCGAAAGGCGGCCCAGCGTGGCGCCGCCGGCATGCAGCAGGCAATGCACACCCAGATCGCTTACGGCCTTCACCGTGGCGGGCACGCCTTTTTGCTCGCCGGCCAGTTTCAGCTTGATGCGGGCGCCGACCGGGATCTCCATGCGCGGCGCAAACAGGCAGCCTTCCAGCGACAGGTTGGTCACCATGCCGTTCACGGCAGTGTCGTTGTGAATCAGCTGGGCGACGATATGGGTATCGCGCCGATCAAACCGGCGACGATTGGCGTCACCTTTATCATCGCTGGCTTTTCCGGATTTGCTCTGTCCCACGGCCTTTTTGCCGGCCTTGCCCGTTCGCAGTTTGGCGGACGCCATCGACGCATTCCCCTGTTGAATGCAATAACACTAGCGGTTGCTAAAGATTCTGGGAAGCCTGTTTAACGTCTTGATTCGCTGACAAAAGCATGGCGATGTCGAAACGGTTTCTCTACACTGCTTTATCGAACTGTCACCATTTAGTCCAACTGCAAACCGAAATCTTGCCATGTCCGCGCGGATACCGCCGGAGCCCGTTGTCTGGGCCTTGTCGCGCCATAACGCCTATCTGACCAGTCGGCCCGGCGGTGTACGCCTGCAGTGCCGGGGTGAGGATTTTGCCGATCTGCGTCTTGATGGCGCGGCCTTCGACGATGCGATCCTGCCCGGCTGCAGCTTTGCCGGCTCGTCGCTGAAAGAGGCGAAGTTCCTGCGGTCTGACCTGTTCGGCAGTGATTTCACCCGTGCCGATCTCACCGGAACAACCTTCGATCGTGCCGATCTGCGCGGCGCCAATTTCCTGATGGCGACGCTCAAGCAGACCTCGTTCAAGCAGGCAGATCTGCGGCCGGGCCAGATCATGCAGCATATCAAGGACGAAGACGGCACCGAACGCGAGAAAAAGCAGGATGTGCCGGTCAATATGTCCGGCGCCAACCTGGAAGAGGCCAATCTCGGCCATGCGCATCTCGACCAGGCCAATATGAGCAATGCCAACGCGATGAATGCCACTTTTGTCGGCGCATCGCTGTTTGCCGTCAATCTCACCGGCGCCGATCTCACCGGCGCCGATTTTTCCGGCGCCAAGCTCAAGGATACCACCTTTGTCGGTGCCAACCTTGATGGCGCCAAGCTGGCGAACTGCGACCTGCGCGGCGCCAATCTGCGCAGCGTGGACCTGAGCAATGCCGATCTCACCGGCGCGATGATGCAGGGCGCGATCTATCGCGGTGCCAAGCTGCCGGCCGAAATCGAGGAAAAACTGCTGGCGCATGGCAAGTGGATCGCCTCCAACGGCCTCAGCGGCGAACGCGCGGTGTTCAGCAACATGAAGCTGCCCGGCGTTGATTTTTCCAGTTGCGACCTGCGCGCCGCCGTGTTTCACGACACCAATCTGGCCGGCGCCTATTTCACCAAGAGCCAGTTGCTGTTCACCAGCTTTGTCGGCTCCGATATTCGCAAGGCGAATTTCGATCAGGCGACGCTGGGCGGCGCCAATTTCTCAGGCGCCCTCCTGCTGGGCGCCACCTTCCGCGCGGCCCAGCTGGTCGGGGTGGAAATCTTCAACGCGCTCAACCAGCGCACCGGCAAAACCATCTTTCCGCGCTTCGACAACGCCGATCTCACGGGCGCCGATCTGCGTGGTGCGGTGATCGAGGGTGTCGATTTTGCCAGCTCGATTTTCGAGAAAGTGAATATTGCCGGCACGGAGTTGCGCCACTGCACCGGTATGCGCACCGGGCTGCGCCAGGGTACCCGGGCTAAACCTCTGGGATAGCTTGTAAAAATAGTGATAGTAAGAATTCGTCACAATTACAGTTATGGGTTGCGCGTAGGATTGTGAGATACTAGCGTTCAGTAACTACCCGGTGACCGGGTAATTGCCATGTTCAACGCTATGGTCGATCGTAATTTACCGCCGCATGAGGTTCAGGTAACCCTCTCCCGCCACGCCGCCTTCCTGGCCGGTCGTCCGGGCGGTACACGCTTGCAACAAAGCGGTGTGCATTACGAGAACCTGCAGCTCGACGGCGCCAAGCTCGATGATGCCATTCTGTCGCGCGCCGGTTTCGGCAATGCCTCCCTGGCAGGTGCGGAGCTCCGCCGCGCCGATCTGTTCTGCGCCGATTTCCAGAATGCCGACCTGACCCGCGTGGTGCTCGATCGCGCCGATCTGCGCGGCGCCAATATGGGCCGCGCCATTCTGCGCAATGCCTCGCTCAGCCAGGTCGATCTGCGGCCGGGCCAGATCATGATCGCCGAGACCAGCGAGAGCAAACAGGTCAATGCCAATCTCGATGGCGCCAAGCTCGACGGGGCCGACTTCAAGCATTCCCAGCTCGACCAGGCCAGTCTGGCCGTGGCATCGGCCGCCGGGACCAGTTTTGCCAATGCCAGCCTGTTCGCCGTCAATCTGGCCGGCGCCGACCTCACGGGCGCCAACCTGACCGGCTCCAAGCTCAAGGATGCCAATCTGATCGGGGCCAATCTGGCCGGCGCCAAGCTCAAGGGCGCTGATCTGCGCGGTGCCAACCTGCGCAACATCGATCTCAGCAAGGTCGATCTCGATGGCGTGTCGATGCAGGGCGCGATCTATCGCAAGGGCGATCAGTTGCCTGAGGATGTTGAAGAGATACTGAAGGCGCACAGCCTGTGGATCGCCACCAATGGCGCCGAGGGCGTGCGTGCGGTGCTCAGCGGCCAGAAACTCGATGGGCTCAATTTTTCCGGTTGTGATCTGCGCGGCGCCGAACTGCACGGTACCTCGCTGGAAGGTGCCGATTTCACCAATGCGCAGATGATGTTTGCCAGTTTCATCGATGCCAACCTGTCGAAAGCCAATTTCGACATGGCGGATCTGGGCGGCACCAATTTCGTGCGCGCCAGGCTGGCCGCCAGCCGCTGGCGTGGCGCCCGCGTGGTTGGCGTCGATCTGTACAATGCGCGCAACCAGCGCACCGGCAAGACCATCTATCCGCGCTTCGAAGCTGCTGACCTCACCAGCGCCGACATGCGCGGCGCCACGCTGGAAGGGATCGATTTCGGCGAGGCAAAAATGCCAGGCGTCAATCTGCAGGGTGCCGAACTGCGCGACTGCCTGGGCATCAAGCGCTGAATCAGCGCGCCGGCGTTAACACTTTTCAGGGTTATCAGCTCTTCACTCCCGCCCGTCAGGCCCTGCCTGCTAAGGTCGGATACAAATACTCTTGCAGCAAGAATGAGTCAGTGCGTTAATCTAGCGATAGATTGATCTCGGCAGATTTCCAGGAATTATGACACTGTATGCCTGAACTTCGTTTTCCCCCGCAACAGCTGATCAATGCCCTGTCTCGGCATGCCGCTTGGGCCGCCGGGCGCAGCGAAGGCGAGCGCCTGCAGCGCCGTGGCGAGGACTTCTCGTTTTTACGTCTGGATAATGCCAAGCTGAATGATGCAGTGCTTTCGCGCTGCCTGTTGAGCGGCAGCTCGATGGTGAAAGCGGAGCTGCGGCGCGCCGATCTGTTCGCAGTCGATTTCATGCGCGCCGACCTGTCTGGCGCCATCCTCGATCGTGCCGATCTGCGTGGCGCCAATATGATGAAGACGCTGCTGCGCGGCGCCTCGCTGAACCAGGCCGATCTGCGGCCGGGGCAGATTGTTGTCGATGGCGGCGGCACCAAGTCGCAGTCGGCCAATCTTTCGGAAGCCAAGCTGGATGGCGCCGACCTGCGCTCGGCCCAGCTCGACGAAGCCAATATGTCGGTCTCCTCTGCCACTGGCGCCAATTTCGCCAATGCCAGCATGTTTGCCGTCAACCTGGCCGGCGCCGATCTCTCGGGCGCCAACCTCACCTCGGCTCGCCTGCGCGATGTCAACCTGATTGGCGCGCGCCTCGAAGGCGCGCTGCTGCAGGGCGCCGATCTGCGCGGTGCCAACCTGCGCAATGTCGATCTCACCAAGGTCAACCTCAAGGGCGTCGATCTCTCGAGCGCCACCTATCGCAAGGCAGCCAACCTGCCGACCGAGATCGAGGTGATCCTGCATGCTCACAGCCGGTGGATCGCCACCGGCGGCGCCGAAGGTTCGCGCGCCATCTTCAACGGCAAGAAACTGGCCGGCTGCGATTTCTCCAGCTGCGACCTGCGTGGCGCCGAGCTGCATGGCTGTGATCTCAAGGCGGCTGACTTCTCCTCGGCGCAGCTGTTGTTCGCCAGTTTCCTGGGCGCCGACCTCAACAAGGCGAATTTCGACCAGGCCGATCTCGGCGGCGTCAATTTCACCAGCGCGAATATGTCCGAGGCAACCTTCCGGGGCGCAAAGCTGGTCGGTGCCCCCCTGTTCAGTGCCAGCCATCAGTCGACCGGCCGCACGCTGTATCCGATCATGATCGATGTCGATCTGACCGGCGCCGACATGCGCGGTGCCGTGCTGGACCATATCGATCTCAGCAAGGCCAAGCTCGGCCGTGCCAATTTCTCCGGTGCCGATCTGCGCGACTGCGTCGGCCTCAGCGGTGCGGCCGAATAGCTGCTGCCTGCCATTCGACTTGAGAAAACCCGTAAATTCTGCGGAATATCCGTTGGCGCTGCGGCGACGCCCCGTTAAGCTTGCGGTGCATCCCTGACAGAAGGTCAGGGCTGACAGAAGGCCACGATGACCGACCGCCATTTACCGCCCCCCAGTCTGATCAACGCCCTGTCGCGCCATGCCGCCTATCTGGCGCAGCGCCAGGGCGGCGAACGCATGAAACGGCGGGATGAGGATTTTTCCTGGCTGGTGCTGGATGGCGCGCCGCTGGATGACGCGGTGCTGGCGGCCTGCCGCTTCGTCGGGGCCAGCCTGGCGAATGCCGCATTGCGCCGCGCCGACCTTTTCGCCGCCGATTTCGCCGCGGCCGACCTGAACCACGCCCAGCTCGACCGTGCCGATCTGCGCGGCGCCAATTTTCACAGCGCCAGTCTGCGCGGCGCCTGCCTGCGCCAGGCTGATATGCGTCCGGGCCAGATGCAGATCCAGGACAAGGGCGGCAACCGGCGCCAGGTCACCACCTTGCGCGGTGCTGATCTCGATGGCGCCGACCTGTCGCTCACCCAGCTTGAGGAAGCCGATCTGGCCGTCGCCTCGGCGCGCGGTGCCAGCTTTGCCCGGGCCAATCTCTATGGCGTCAATCTTGCCGGTGCCGATCTCACCGGTGCGGATTTTACCGAAGCGAAAATGAAAGAGTGCAATCTGCTTGGCGCCAAGCTCGATGGCGCCAAGTTGAAAGGCGCCGATCTGCGCGGCGCGAACTTGCGCAATGTCGATCTCAGCGCCGTCAATGTCACCGGTGCCAATCTGATCGGTGCGGCGATGCGCAGCGCCAATGCCGTCATGCATGGCGAGATCGAGGCGATTCTGGCCAGCCATTCACGCTGGATTGCCACCGGCGGCAGCGAGGGCGAACGCGCCAACTTTTCCGGCCGCCGGCTGCGCGGCACCGATTTCTCCGGCTGCGACCTGCGCGGCGCAGATTTCACTGATGCCGGTCTTGTCGACGCGTATTTTGTCTGCGCCCAGCTCACCTTCACCAACTTCACCCGCTGCGACCTGCAACGGGTCAATTTCGATGAGGCGGTTTGCGCCGGCACCATCTTCGGTGAAGCCAATCTGGCCGCCGCCACCCTCCGCAATGCGCAGCTGATCGGCGCGGAACTCACCACGCCTGATGGCCGGCCGACCGGGCGCATGTTCTATACGCAGCTGGCCGGCACCAATCTGAACGGCGTCGATCTGCGCGGTGCGCGGCTTGAAGGC
>NZ_CALRUC010000128.1:0-11813 GCF_943371255.1 Ferrovibrio terrae
CGCCGGCACCCTGCTGGCCGCGCTGGTGGTGTTCCAGAAAACCCGCACCGGCCGGGCGCTGCGTGCGGTGGCCGATGATCACCAGGCGGCGCAGTCGGTTGGCATTCCGCTCAACGTGATCTGGATCATCGTCTGGGCCATTGCCGGCCTGGTCGCACTGGTTGCCGGCATTATGTGGGGCTCCAAGCTGGGCGTGCAGCCGGCTATCGTCAGCCTGGCGCTGAAGGCGCTGCCGGTGCTGATCCTCGGCGGTTTCACCTCGATTCCCGGCGCCATCATCGGCGGGCTTATCATTGGCGCCGGCGAAAAGCTGGCCGAGGTCTATATCGGGCCGCTGTTCGGCGGCGGCATCGAGAACTGGTTTGCCTATGTGCTGGCGCTCGGTTTCCTGCTGATCCGGCCGCAGGGCCTGTTCGGCGAAAAACTCATCGAACGCGTGTAGCGCAAGCGAAGGATCACACACATGCTCTACCGCGAATCCGGCCAGTACAAGACCAGCTATCGCGACGACCAGGCGATCTTCACCATCCCGCAGGACCGCGTGTTCTTCGTGCTGCTGATGCTGGCCGCCTTCGTCGGCATCCCGCTGGTGGCGACCAACTATGTCTACACCGCGCTGTTGATCCCCTTCCTCTGCCTGGCCCTCGCCGCGCTGGGGCTTAACATCCTGACCGGCTATTGCGGCCAGCTGTCGCTGGGCACCGGCGCCTTCATGGGCGTCGGGGCCGTGGCGGCCTGGAACCTGGCCACCCGGGTGCCCGACCTGAACCTGCTGGTGGTATTTGCCCTGGCCGGCCTGGTCACTGCGGGGGTCGGCATGTTCTTCGGTCTGCCGTCGCTGCGTATCAAGGGCTTCTACCTCGCCGTGGCCACGCTGGCGGCGCAGTTCTTCCTGCCCTGGCTGTTCGTCAAATGGGGCTGGCTCACCAACCATGCCGCTTCTGGTGTGATCACGGTGCCGCCGCTCACCCTGCTCGGCTGGAGCATCGACACGCCGATGGAAAAGTATCTGTTCGCCCTTGGTGTCGTTTCAGTGCTTGCGCTTGCGGCCAAGAACATGATTCGCAGCAATCCGGGCCGCCAGTGGATGGCGATCCGCGACATGGACATCGCCGCCGAGATCATCGGTATCCGTCCGGTGGTGGCCAAGCTGACCGCCTTTGCGGTGTCGTCCTTCTACATCGGCATCGCCGGTGCGCTGTATCTCTTCGTTTATCTGGGTTCGGCCGAGCCTGATGGCTTCGGCATCAACCTGTCGTTCCAGGCGCTGTTCATGATTATCATCGGCGGTCTGGGCTCGATCCTCGGCAGTTTCCTCGGGGCTTTCTTCATCCTGCTGTTGCCCATTTTCCTGACCCGGGTGCCGCCGATGCTGGGTTTCGATCTGTCGACCGCCCTGGTCTCGCATCTGGAATTCATGGTGTTCGGCGCCCTGATCGTGTTCTTCCTGATCGTCGAACCGCATGGGCTGGCGCGGTTGTGGCAGATCACCAAGGAGAAGCTGCGGATCTGGCCGTTCCCCTATTGAGAAACGTGTAGCGCCGCGTCCGTGGCGTAAAAACCGAGTTTGTACTGTGTTTTTGGCATGCTAGGCTAACACCAATTCCCGCCGGATAAGGCGGGTACAACCGGGAGGAAAAAATGAAAGCATCCAAATGGATTGCGTCCCTTGTCGTGGGCGCAGCTCTGGCCGGCAGCGCCTTCGCTGCCCTGGCCCAGGAGCAGGTGATCCCGTCGATGGTCTACCGCACCGGCCCGTTCGCGCCGAGCGGCATTCCGGTCGCCGATGGCTTTGCCGACTATATCAACTTGATGAACGAGCGTGACGGCGGCCTGAACGGCGTCAAGCTGCGTAACGAAGAATGCGAAACCCAGTACAACACCGAGCGCGGCGTTGAATGCTACGAGCGCCTGAAGGCGCTGGGTGGCACCATCTTCAGCCCGTATTCCACCGGCATCACCTATGCCCTGATCGATCGCGCGCCGGTCGACAAGTCGGTGATCTTCTCGATGGGCTACGGCCGCGCCTCGGCCACCGTGGGCAACATCTTCCCCTGGGTGTTCACCGCACCGGCCACCTACTGGGGCGGCGCTTCTGCCGGCATCCAGTACATCGCCAAGGAAATGGGCGGCAAGGACAAGCTGAAGGGCAAGAAGATTGCCTATGTCTATATCGACATCGCCTATGGCAAGGAGCCGATCCCGGTCTTCCAGAACTACGCGCAGGAACTCGGCTTCCAGCTTGAGCTGGTGCCGGTGCCGGCGCCCGGCCTGGAGCAGAAGTCGATCTGGCTGCAAATCCGTCAGATGCGTCCGGACTACGTCTACCTGCAGGGCTGGGGCGCGATGAACGCCGTGTCGCTGAAGGAAGCTGCCGCGGTCGGTTTCGCGCGTGAGAAGATGATCGGTATCTGGTGGTCGAGCCAGGACAGCGACGTGCAGGCGGCGGGCCCGGCAGCCAAGGGCTACAAGGGCCTGACCTTCCACGGTGCGTCGAAGGATCTGCAGGTGCTCAAGGACATGAAGAAGTTCCTGGTCGACAAGGGCAAGGCCTCGCAGGGTGGCAAGCATTTCGGCGAGATCGGCTATCTGCGCGGCGCGATGAACGCCATGCTGACGGTTGAAGCCCTGCGTGCCGCCCAGGAGAAGCATGGCAAGGGCAAGGTGATGAACGGCGAGCAGTCGCGTGACGGCTTCGAGGCGATCAATCTCACCGATGCCAGCATCGAGAAGCTCGGCCTGAAGGGCTTCCTGCAGCCGCTGAAGCTCGCCTGCGACAACCATCTGGGCGACGGCAAGATCCAGGTGGTGCAGTGGCAGGGTGACCAGTGGAAGCCGGTCAGCGACTGGATTCTGCCGGAAAACCAGAAGCTGTGGCCGCTGTACCTGAAGGATGCCGACAGCTACGCACGTGAGAAGAACATCGCCTCCAGGGCCTGTGCACGGTCGTAAGCTTGTAAATAACCCCCGCCGGCCTCAACCGGCGGGGGTTTCTTTTTGTCAGCACCGGATATCCGCATGACCGCCCAGACGACCACTGCCACTTCCGTTGATGCCGGCACGGCCGCGCCGCTGCTTTCGGTCAACAATATCGAGGTGATCTACAATCACGTCATCCTCGTGCTCAAGGGCGTGTCACTGCAGCTGCCCAAGGGCGGCATCGTGGCTCTGCTGGGCGCCAACGGCGCCGGCAAGACCACAACCCTGAAGGCGATTTCAAACCTGCTGCGTGCCGAGCGTGGCGATATCACCAAGGGCCATATCGATTATCACGGCGAGCGCGTCGACCAGCTCAATGCGTCTGCCCTGGTCAAGAAGGGCCTGATCCAGGTGATGGAAGGCCGGCATTGCTTCGGCCATCTCACCATCGAGGAAAACCTGCTCACTGGCGCCTATACCCGCACCGACGGCAACAAGGCGATCGAGCAGCATCTGGAAATGGTCTACTCCTATTTCCCGCGCCTGAAGGTGCGACGCAAATCCCAGGCCGGCTACACCTCGGGCGGTGAGCAGCAGATGACGGCGATCGGCCGTGCGCTGATGAGCAAGCCCGATACGATCCTGCTGGACGAGCCCTCGATGGGCCTGGCGCCGCAGCTGGTGGAGGAGATCTTCGAGATCGTCCACAAGCTCAACAAGGAAACCGGCGTCAGCTTCCTGATCGCCGAGCAGAATACCAACATGGCGCTGCGCTATGCCGATTACGGCTACATTCTGGAGAATGGGCGCATCGTCATGGATGGCCCGGCCGAAAAGCTGCGCGAGAATTCCGACGTGAAGGAATTCTATCTCGGCCTCGGTTCGGGCGGCCGCATGAGCTTCCGCGACACCAAGCATTACCGCCGCCGCAAACGCTGGCTGGCCTGATCCGTTATTCGAGGAGAGTCCCGTGGCGAAGAAAGCCGTGAAGAAGGCTGTCAAAAAGACTGCCAAAAAGGCCGTGAAGACAGTCGCCAGGGCGGACGAGTATTTCGACAGGCGCGAAACCCGCAAGCCGGCCGTACGCCTGAAGGCGCAGATTGCCGCGCTGCAGGCCGTGATTGCGCATGCGAAAAAGGCGAGCCCGTATTACCGTGAGATTCTCAAGGATGTGAAGCTGGCGAAGATCACCTCGCTGGCAGCCCTTGCCGCCCTGCCGGTAACGCGCAAATCCGATCTGGCGCCGCGCCAGAAGGCGATGCCGCCGTTTGGCGGGCTCGATGCCGGCAAGCCATCCGAGATCGCGAATTATTTCCAGTCGCCCGGGCCGCTCTATGAAGCTTATGCGCGCCCCACGGCGAAGCAGCCCGATCCCTGGCGCTTTGCCCGCGCCATGTGGGCGGCGGGCTGCCGGCCGGGCAATCTGGTGCATAATGCCTTTTCCTACCATCTCACTCCGGCCGGCCGTCTCACCGAAGGTTCGGCCTTTGCCATTGGCTGTCCGGTGTTTCCTGCCGGCATCGGCAATACCGAATTGCAGCTCGATGCCATCGCCCAGCTGCAGCCGCGCGTCTATTGCGGCACACCGTCTTTCCTCAAGATTCTGCTGGAGAAGGGCCGCGAACTGGGCAAGTCGACGGCCTCGCTGAAAAAGGGCCTGGTCGGTGCAGAGGCGCTGCCGCCATCCTTGCGCGCTGAACTGAAGGCGCTGGGTGTCGCGGTGCTGCAATCCTATGGCACCGCCGATCTCGGGCTCGTCGCATATGAATCCTCCGCACTGGAGGGCATGATCCTGGACGAGGATGTGATCGTCGAGATCGTGCGACCGGGCACCGGCGATCCGGTGGCGCCGGGTGAGGTAGGCGAGGTGGTGGTCACCGTGCTGGCCAATCCGGTCTATCCGATGATCCGTTTCGCCACCGGCGATCTCTCGGCCGTGCTGCCGGGCATCAGCCCCTGTGGCCGCACCAACACCCGCATCAAGGGCTGGATGGGGCGCGCCGACCAGACCACGAAGGTGAAGGGCATGTTCGTCACGCCGGGCCAGATTGCCCAGGTGGTGGCGCGCCACCCCGAAGTCGCCAAGGCCCGGCTTGAGGTCAGTTCGGAAAACAACCTCGATGTCATGGTGCTGAAGGTGGAGGGCAGGGCGGCCAACGCCGCCAAGGTTGCCGAAAGCCTGCAGGCCGTGTGCAAGCTGCGTGGCCGGGTCGAGATCGTTGCCCCGGGCAGCCTGCCGAATGACGGCAAGGTGATCGCCGATCTCCGCACCTACCAGTAAGTCCCTGAAGCGGTTAAACTCCGCCGCATCATGGCGTTGGCGGTCGAAGGGCTCGCCTGCATCCGCGGCGAGCGCCAGCTTTTTCGCGATCTGACTTTTCGTCTCGCTGCCGGCGAGGCGCTGCTTCTGCATGGCCCGAACGGCAGCGGCAAATCCAGCCTGCTGCGCCTGCTCGCCGGCTTCCTGCCGGCCGCCGATGGCCGCGTGCTGTGGGATGCGGTGCCGATTTCGGCGGATGCCGATGCACATCGCGCCCGGCTGCTCTATCTCGGCCATCAGGATGCTGTGAAGCCGCAGCTGACCGCCACGGAAAATCTCGCCTTTTTCGCCCGCCTGCAGGGTGTTCCGGCGCTGGAGGCCGAACAGCAGGCCGCACAGGCGCTGGAGGCCGCCGGATTGGCACGCCAGCGCCACCTGCCGGCACGCTATCTCTCGGCCGGCCAGAAGCATCGCGTGGCACTCGCCCGCCTGCTGCTCACGCCGGCGCTGCTGTGGCTGCTCGATGAGCCGACCAATGCGCTCGACAGCAACGCGGTCGAATGGCTCGGCACGATCCTGCAGACGCATCGCGCGCGCGGCGGCCTGGTCATCCTCGCCAGCCATGTTGCCGTGCCGCTGCCCGCGGCGCGGCAACTTGCGCTGCCCGAGGGCCTGCTCCTGTGAACGCCTTCCTCGCCATTGTCGGTCGTGACCTTCGCCTGGGCTTTGGTGCCCAGGGCGCCATGCTCACCACTGTGCTGTTCTTCGTGCTGGCGGTCAGCCTGTTTCCGCTCGGCGTCGGACCCGAGCCGCAGATTCTGGCGCGCATCGCCGCCGGCGTGATCTGGGTGGCGGCGCTGCTGGCGGCCATGCTGTCGCTCGACCGCCTGTTCCAGACTGACCAGGAGGACGGCACGCTCGATCTGCTGGCACAGGCCCCGCTGCCGCTGGGACTGGTGGCGCTGGCCAAGACGCTGGCGCACTGGCTCACCACGGGTTTGCCGCTCAGCCTGATCGCGCCGCTGTTGGCCCTGCTGCTGCAGATGGAGGTTGAATCCATTCCGGTGCTGTTGCTGGCGCTGCTGCTCGGCACGCCGAGTTTGAGCCTGATCGGTGCCATCGGCGCGGCGCTGACGCTGGGAGCCAGGCGCGGCGCCGTGCTGGTGCCGCTGCTGACCTTGCCGCTGGTGATTCCGGTGCTGATTTTCGGCGTCGGTGCCGTGGAAGCCGCCAGTTATGGCCTCACGGCCACGCCGCATCTGCTGTTGCTGGGCGCCTTCCTGGCCGGTGCCCTGGCGCTCAGCCCCTTTGCCATTGCCGGTGCCATCAAGCTGGCCCTGGAATAACCCGCAGCCTATATACTCAGTCCATGTTCCACGCCCTCGCCAATCCCACCCGCTTCCTGCGCCTGATGGCGGTGATCCGCCCCTGGGCCGGCGGGCTTGCATTGCTCGGCCTGCTGGTCGGGCTGGGCTGGGGCCTGCTCTATGCGCCGCCCGACTACCAGCAGGGCAACACGGCGCGCATCATGTATATCCACGTGCCGGCCGCCTGGATGGCCATGTTCATCTATGGCGCCATGGCGGTGGCATCCGGCGTCACCCTGATCTGGCGCCATCCGGTGGCCGAGCTGACGGCCAAGGCTTCCGCGCCGATCGGCGCGGCCTTCACGCTAATTTGTTTGCTGACCGGATCGCTCTGGGGCAAGCCGATGTGGGGCACCTGGTGGGTCTGGGATGCCCGTCTCACCTCGATGCTGATCCTGTTCTTCATCTACCTTGGCTATATCGCCCTGTGGGAGGCCTTCGACGATCCCGCCCGTGCCGGTCGCGCTGCCGCGATCCTGGCGCTGGTTGGCGTCGTAAATCTGCCGATCATCAAGTTTTCCGTCGACTGGTGGAACACGCTGCACCAGCCGGCCAGCGTGCTGACCCTGGCGGGGCCGAAAATCCACCCCGACATCCTCTGGCCGTTGCTGATCACTGCATTGGGGGCCAAGGCCTATTATGTCTGGCTGCTTAGTCTGCGGGTGCGGGCGGAAATCCTCAGCCGCCAGGCCCGGATCATGCGCTTCAGCGCCGCGACCGATCGCCGCGCCGGCTAGCCGCCGGGGGCGGAAGGCAGTATTTTCCGCAGGTCTGGCCGCAGGGGCCAGAAGAAACAAAGGGTTATCCCGTGTACTGGGCTTCGCTGGGCGACTTTTTCGCCATGGGTGGTCACGCCGCCTATATCTGGCCGGCCTTTGCTGCGGCGCTGGCGGTGCTGGCGGGTTTGGCGCTGTACAGCCGCGCCAGCCTGAAGGCGGCCGAGCGCGCCTATGCCCAGGCCCGTCAGGATGCCGGCCGCTCGGGAGATCAGGCGTGACGCGGAAACAGAAACGCCTGATGGCCGTGCTTGGTCTGGTCGGCGGCCTTGGTGTCGCTGCCGCCCTGGTGCTCAGCGCCTTCAATGAAAATCTCGTCTTCTTCCATTCGCCGTCTGATGTGGTGGAAAAGCAGTTGCCGGCTGACAAGCGCTTCCGTATCGGCGGCCTGGTCGAGCAGGGCAGCGTGAAGAAGGACGGCCTCAATACCGATTTCACCGTCACCGATCTGCGCAACAGCGTCACCGTGCGCTACACCGGTATCCTGCCGGACCTGTTCCGCGAAGGGCAGGGCGTGGTGGCGAATGGCAGGCTGGATGCGCAGGGCCGCTTCATCGCCTCCGAAGTGCTGGCCAAGCATGACGAGCAGTATATGCCGCCTGAAGTGGCCGAGGCGCTGAAGAAGTCCGGCCAGTGGAATGACGGTCAGGGCCACAAGCCGGGCCAGACGCCAGAGCGCAAGCCCGGCTCATGATCCCAGAACTTGGTCATATCGCGCTGATCCTGGCGCTGTGCTTCGCCCTTGTTCAGGGCGTGCTGCCCCTTGCAGGGGCTGCGCGTGGCATTCCGGGCTGGATCGCGCTGGCGCCGCAGGCTGCCATGGGACAGGTGTTGCTGGTGGCTTTTGCCTTCGGCTGCATGACCTATGCCTATGTGACTTCGGATTTCTCGGTGCTGAATGTGGCCGAGAATTCCCACACCCTGAAGCCGATGCTCTACAAGGTCAGCGGCGTCTGGGGCAATCACGAAGGCTCGCTGCTGCTGTGGATCCTGATCCTCACCATCTTCGGCGCTGCCGTGGCCCTGTTCGGCCGCAATCTGCCGGCGACGCTGAAAGCCCGTGTGCTGGCAATCCAGGGCCTGATCGGCGTCGGCTTCTTAAGCTTCATCCTCTTCACCTCCAATCCCTTCGCGCGCCTGCTGCCGGCGCCGCTCGAAGGCCGCGGTCTCAACCCGCTGCTGCAGGATCCCGGCCTCGCGTTTCATCCGCCGTTTCTCTATCTCGGCTATGTCGGTTTCTCGGTGGCGTTTTCCTTTGCCGTTGCCGCATTGATCGAGGGCCGCGTCGATCCGGCCTGGGCGCGCTGGGTGCGGCCCTGGACATTGGCCGCCTGGTGCTTCCTCACCATCGGCATCGCCATGGGCTCCTGGTGGGCCTATTACGAACTCGGCTGGGGCGGCTGGTGGTTCTGGGATCCGGTCGAGAATGCTTCTTTCATGCCCTGGCTCGCCGGCACGGCGCTGCTGCATTCCGCCGTGGTGGTGGAAAAGCGCGACACGCTGAAAAGCTGGACCGTTCTGCTGGCCATCCTAACCTTCTCGCTCAGCCTGCTCGGCACCTTCCTGGTGCGTTCCGGCGTCATCAATTCTGTGCATGCTTTCGCCACTGATCCGACGCGCGGCGTGTTCATCCTGATCTTCCTCGCCGTGGTGGTCGGCGGCAGCCTGGCGCTCTATGCCTTCCGTGCTCCGGCGCTGCAGGGTGTCGGTGTCTTCGCGCCCTTGAGCCGTGAAGGCGCCCTGATCCTCAACAACCTGCTGCTCGCGGTGGCCTGCGCTGCCGTGCTGCTCGGCACGCTCTATCCGCTGGCGCTGGATGCCATCAACGGCACCAAGGTGTCGGTCGGGCCGCAGTATTTCAACGCCGTCTTCGTGCCGCTGATGGCACCTTTGATAGCCGCGGTCGCCATCGGACCTTTGCTGGCCTGGAAGCGCGGCGATCTGGCGGCTGCCCTGCGCCGCCTGCTGCCGGCCGCGGTTGCCGTCATCCTCGCGCTTGCCATCGGCCTGTGGCTGCATAACGAGCGCGGCTTCATGGCGCTGCTCGGCCTTGGGCTTGCTGCCTGGCTTGGCCTTGGTGCGCTCTGCGAACTGGCGCTGCGCGTGAAGCTGTTTGCCGCGCCGCTGGCTGACTCGCTGCAGCGCGCGCGTTTCCTGCCGCGTGCCGCCTGGGGCATGACGGTGGCACATCTGGGCGTCGCGTTGCTGGTGCTCGGCATCACCGTGTCGGAAACCTGGCAGGTCGAAGTGCAGCAGGTGATGAAGCCGGGCGAGATCGTGCAGGTCGGTCCGGTGCAGTATCGCTTCCAGGGCGTGACGCCGGTCAAGGGCCCGAATTACACCGCCCTGCAGGGCCGCTTCGAGGTGATTGAAGACGGTGCTGTGGTGCGCGAGATGCGGCCGGCGCAGCGCCGCTACCAGCAGCCGCCGATGGAAACCACCGAGGCGGCGATCCGACCGTCGGTCTGGGCCGATCTCTATGCCGTGGTGGGCGAGGGCGATGCCGAACGCGGCTGGGTCGTGCGGCTCTACTGGAAACCGCTGGTGTCCTGGATCTGGTTGGGCGCGCTGGTGATGGCTTTTGGCGGCTTCCTGTCGCTCAGCGACCGCCGCCTGCGCGTCGGTGCACCAGCCGCGCGCCGCACTGCAGCCGCAGCGGCGGCAGAGTAAGCATCCATGCGTCTGACCTATATTCTCCCGCTCATTCTGTTTGTGCTCATTGGCCTCGGCCTTGCCGTTGGTCTCACGCTCAATCCACGCGAGATTCCCTCCGCCCTGATCGGCAAGCCGGTGCCGGAATTCGCGCTTGCGCCTGTGCAGGGCCGCGCGCAGGGCCTGTCGACCGCCGATCTCAAGACCGGCCAGGCCAGCGTGGTGAATGTGTTTGCTTCCTGGTGCGTGCCCTGCCGGGTCGAGCATCCGCTGCTGATGGCGCTGAAGCGCGACAACCTCGTGCCGATCCACGGCCTGAACTACAAGGATGATCCGGCCGATGTCGCGAAATGGCTGGACCAGCTTGGCGATCCTTTCAGCCGCACCGGCGCCGACCGCAATGGCCGCGTCGGCATCGACTGGGGCGTCTATGGCGTGCCGGAGACCTTCGTGGTCGATGGTGCCGGGCAAATCGTGTGCAAGCATGTCGGTCCGCTGATGGAATGGGATCTGGACAACAAGATCCGCCCGCTGCTGCGTGATCTGGCCGCCGGCCGAGCGAGCAAGGTGAAATGCTGAGGCCGCTGCTCATCCTGCTGCTGCTGGCGATGCCGGTTGCCGCCCAGCAACTGGAAGATCGCCTCGCCGATCCGGCGCAGGAACTGCGGGCACGCGAGTTGTCACGCGAACTGCGCTGCCTGGTCTGCCAGAACCAGTCGATCGAGGACTCCAATGCGCCACTGGCCCGCGATCTGCGCCGCATCGTGCGCGAACGCGTGGCGCTGGGCGAGAGCGACCAGACAGTGCTGAACTATCTGGTCGACCGCTACGGCGAATGGGTTCTGCTCAAGCCGCGTTTCAACGCCCAGACCCTGCTGCTCTGGCTCGGGCCGCCGCTGCTGCTGCTGATCGGCGGCGGTGTTCTGTTCGCACTGTATCGCCGGCAACGTTCGGCGATGGTGCCGGCGGCGGTGGCCCTGAATGCGGATGAGCAGCGCCGGCTGGCGGACCTGCTGGATGACCGGGAGCCGCGCCCATGATCTGGCTCGGCTTCACCCTGCTGGCCCTGCTGGCGCTCGGCTTCCTGCTCTGGCCGCTGCTGCGCACGCAACGCCAGGCGGCGGGTCGCAAGGCGCATGACGTCACCGTGTACAAGGCGCAGCTGACCGAGATCGCGGAAGAACTGGCACGTGGCAGTCTGACCGAGGCCGAGGCCAATGCCGCAAGGCTGGAAATCCAGCGCCGCCTGCTGCGCGCCGATGCCGCCGTGGATGGTGCGGCCCCACAGATGTCGCGCAACACCGCCCTGGCCGGCGCCGTGGCCGTGCTGCTGCTGGTGCCGGTGCTGGGCGGCGGCCTCTATCTGGCGCTTGGCCGGCCCGAGGCAGCACAGATTGATCTCGCGCAGGCACAGCAGCGTGCCGCCGAGGATGCCAGGCTGCGCGCCGATACCGAGCGGTTGATCGCGCAACTGCGTGATCGGCTTGCCGCCGATCCGAACCGTGCCGATGGCTGGCTGCTGCTTGGTCGGTCGCTGCTGGCGCTGGATCGACCGGTCGAAGCCGTGGCGGCTTTCGACCGCATGGTCGCCCTTCAGCCCGATGATGTGGAGGGCTATGCCTTCCGCGCCGAGGCCCTGACCCTGGCGGCCGATGGCGCCGTGACGCCGCCGGCGCAGCGCGATTTCCGCGCCGTGCTGGAGCGCGAGCCGCAGCATCCCGGCGCGCGCTATTATCTCGGCCTCGCCCGCCTGCAGGAAGGTGACACGCGCGGCGCCTATGACGACTGGTATGGGCTGGCGGCGGAGTCGCCGGCCGATGCGCCCTGGCTCGATCTGGT
>NZ_CALRUC010000129.1:0-11718 GCF_943371255.1 Ferrovibrio terrae
ACCGGAAACTTGCGTTCGTGGAGGATGTTGAGCATTTCGCGGCCCACCACACCGGTGGCGCCGACAACGGCGACCTTATAGGTCATATCTGGCCTTCTTTCGCTGCGTCCGGCAGGTCGACACCCGGCGGACTTTGAGGAACACGAGACGTATGTTGGTGCCCGGCAGGCCGTGCCCGGCAGGCGAGGCGGAAATTAGGCCTGCCCATGCCGGCAATCAAGCGGGAAATTGCCGCAGTTGGATCCCTCCTCAGGGGGTGCAATAAAATAATGTAAAATCAAATAGTTATAGTCATTCCATCAGGTCGTAATGGAACACCTTGGCGATGATCTGCCAGCGGCCGTCGAGTTTGATGAAGGTCAGCAAGTCCGTGAAGAATTTCGGGCCGATGGCGCATTCCACCCGGGCCAGCGCGGTCACCGGCCCGGCGAATTCAATGGAAATGATCCTGTCGCGCCGGGTCTCGTTGCGGCTGGCCGGCGGCTCGCGTTTTGCCACCACGGGGAAATATTCGTCCATGCCGAGTTTCAGCAGGGTGCCGTCGGTGGCGCAGGCATAGCTGGCGGCCGGGTGGAACACGCGGGCGAGCTTCGCGGTGTCGCAGGTATACAGCCCGTCGAAATAGTCGCGCAGCACGGCGACCAGGGCGGCGTAATCGGCGGCGTTGCGCTCCACGGTGCTCAGCGGGGCCTGCTGGGTCATTCTGTCTTCCTCCCGGATGGTTCAGGCGGTGAGGATAGGAGGGCGCTTGCAAAAGGCTAGTCTTGCGGTATTGTACCGATAGGTACAAACAAGGATATCCGCATGGCCCGCCCCCCGTTGCCCCCCTTCACTGCCGAGACCGCCGCACAGAAGGCCCGCATGGCCGAGGATGCCTGGAACAGCCGCGATCCGGCCTGCGTCGCGCAGGCCTATACCGAGCAGAGCCAGTGGCGCAACCGCGCGGAGTTCTTCTCCGGCCGCGGCCTGATCGAGCAGTTCCTGGCCCGCAAATGGCAGCGCGAGCTGGACTACCGCCTGATCAAGGAGGTCTGGGCGTTTACCGGCAACCGCATCGCCGTGCGCTTTGCCTATGAATGGCAGGACGACAGCGGCCAGTGGTATCGCAGCCATGGCAACGAGCAGTGGCAGTTCGATGCGGACGGCCTGATGGAACGCCGCGAGGCCAGCATCAACGATGTGCGGATCGCGGAATCCGACCGCAAGTTCCACTGGCCACTCGGTCGGCGACCGGACGATCATCCGGGGCTGACGGACCTCGGGCTGTAATGCCCGCAGCCCTGTTATCCCGCGACGACCTGATCGCCCGCCTGGGTGATGTGTTCCGCGAGCATGGCTTCGAGGGCGCATCGTTGAGCGCGATCACCGCCGCTACCGGCCTGGGCAAGGGCAGCCTGTATAACCACTTTCCCGGCGGCAAGGACGAGATGGCCACCGCCGTGCTCGCCCATGTCGATGCCTGGTTCGAGCATGAGGTTTATGCGCCGCTGAGAGATACGGGGCGCGATGCCGAGGATCCGCGGCAGGCCATCGCGGCGATGTTTGCCGCTGTGGACACGTATTTCCGCGGCGGCGGGCGCATCTGCCTGGTTGGCGCGTTTGCGCTCGATGCCACGCGCGACCGTTTCGCCGCCGCCGTGCAGGATTATTTTGTGCGCTGGATCGCGGCGCTGGCCGCCTGCCTGCGGCGCGGCGGCGTGAAACACGCCAGGGCACTGGCCGAAACCATCGTCGCCGGCATCCAGGGTGCGCTGGTGCTGAGCCGGGCTCTGAACGACACGGCCGCCTTCGGGCGCCAGCTGCGGCAGTTGCAGCATCAGGCCGAATCCGCCCTTGCCTGACGTAAGGGCAAAGCCCTTATTGTTACCTCCAAGATCATAAACGGAGGAAACACGATGAGCGGCGACCTGATCCTGCACCACTATGGCACCTCGCCGTTTTCCGAGAAGGTGCGCGTCGCTTTCGGCATCAAGGGCCTGCCCTGGCAGTCGGTGAAAATCCCGCCGATGATGCCCAAGCCTGATCTCACCGTGCTGACCGGCGCCTATCGCAAGACCCCGGTGATGCAGGTCGGCGCCGATATCTACTGCGACACCCAGATCATCCTGCGCGAGATCGAGCACCGCCATCCCAGCCCGACCTTCTATCCCGGTTCGGCCAAGGGCCTGGCCGAAGGCGTCGCCTTCTGGGCCGATCACCAGCTGTTCAGCGCTTCGGTCGCTGTCGCCTTCGGCCTGATGGGCGAACAGATGCCCGATGCCTTCCTGGAAGACCGCGCCAAATTCTCCGGCCGCAGCATCGACCGCAGCAAGATGAAAATGCAGGCCGCCATGATGAGCGGTCCGCTGCGTGCGCATCTGGGCTGGATCGAAGAGGCGCTGCATGACGGCCGCAAATTCCTGTTCGGCGATGCGCCATCGCTGGCCGATCTTGCCGTCTATCACTGCGTCTGGTTCGTGCGCGACCGCGCCAAGGCCACCGATCTGGCCGATTACACCGCGCTGAATGTCTGGGCCGACCGCATGAAGGGTTTCGGCCATGGCAGCGCCAGCGAGCTGGACTCCAAGGCCGCCGTCGAAATCGCCAAGACCGCGACGCCGGCGCCGGTGCCGGCCGGCGTTGCTGCCAATGCGATGGGGCTCAGCGCCGGCATGCCGGTCAGCGTGACGCCGGACGATACCGGCCGCGATGCCACGGTGGGCGAACTGGTGGGCCTGACCGCGCAGAGCATCACGATTGCGCGCGAGATGCCGGAAACCGGTCGCGTGCATGTGCATTTCCCGCGCGCCGGCTTCATCCTGGTGCCGCATAAGGGGTAACGGCAATGAAGACGATCGAGTTTTTCTACGACGTTTCCTCGCCCTGGACCTATCTCGCCTTCGTCAATGTGCAAAAACTGGCCAAGGAAGAAGGCGCGGAGATCCTCTGGCGACCGTTCCTGGTCGGTGGCGTGTTCAACGCCGTCAATCCCACCATGTACCGTATGCGGGAGAATCCGGTGCCAGCGCGCGATGCCTGGACGAAGCAGGACATGCAGGCCTGGGCGCGGCTGGCCGGCGTCACCATCACCTTCCCGCCGAAGGTCTTCCCGGTGAACAGCGTAAAAGCGCTGCGCGGCCTGCTCTGGGCCAAAGGGCAGGGCAAAGAGGTCGAGCTGGCGACGGCCTTCTTCGAGCTGTACTGGAGCGAGGACCGCGACATTTCGCGGGACGATGTGGTGGCGGAAGCGGCACGCCGTGCGTCTCTTGATCCAGCCTCGCTCGCAAAGGCGATCACTGAACCTGGCGTGAAGGAACAGCTGAAAGCCAATACCGACGAGCTGATCGCACGCGGCGGCTTCGGTTCGCCGACCCTGTTTGTGGGGGCCGAGATGTTCTTCGGCAACGACCGCCTGCCGCTGGTGCGCGAGGCGCTCAGGAAAAGCTGATCAGCCGCGCCTCAGCAATCCCGCACCCGATTGCGTCAGGGCCTGCAGGCCGAAGCCTAAGAAGATCACGCCGCTGATCCGCGTCACCCAGAGTTCATGGCGGCGATAGAGCCGGCGCACCGGCGCGGCGCCGATCACCCAGACCAGGATGGCGTCGCCGGCAACGAAGCCGGCGCAGGCGGCGAGCAGCAGGGGCGGCAGGCTGACCCAGGTCAGCTCCCCCGCATGGGCAGCCAGCAGAGCCGTGAACATGGCAATCGCCACCGCATAGCTTTTCGGATTGGTGATGCCAAAGGCCAGGCCGCGGCGCAGCGGCTGTGCCACTTCGGTATTGAGCGCGCCATCAATGCTTTGCTTCACCGTGACGGCGCGCCAGCCGAGCAGCAGCAGATAGCCGCCGCAGATGACGCCGAGGATGTCGAAGACCAGCGTGCCGAGGCTGGCCGAGCCGATGATGGCGGTCAGCGCCAGCGCGCCCCAGAGGATGTCGCCAACGAAATGCCCGGTGAGGAATTTCAGTCCGGCGACACGCCCCTGGCCGGCACCGATGCCGAGCAATGCCAAGAAGGCCGGGCCTGGCGTCAGCGTATAGGCGGCGCCGGCGATGGCGCCGGCAAGATAGAGCGAGAGCGACATGGCGTCAGCCTAGCGCATCGCGGCCTGACACGGAATATGGCAGTCTCGATACCGGCGATAGGATTTGGCTATGCTGGCGGTGATTGCGGTTCCGGAGTTTTCAAGCGGCGATGCGGCCTGGATCGACAGCATCCGCCGCGCCCATGACCCGCAATACGAGGCGGTCGCCGCCCATGTCACGCTGGTGTTTCCGTTCGACTCCGCCGATCCCGACTGGTTCGCCGGCCATGTGGCGTCGGTTGCCGCCGTCACAGCGCCGCTGGATGTGGCCTTCAACCGGCTGGCGCGGATCGACAATCCGCATCAGCCGAAATACCGCTTCCTCAATGTGCTGCTGGCCGATGCCGACAGCAGCGCGCCACTGACGGCGCTGTATCGGGCGCTCGGCGGCAAGGGCGATTATGAGCCGCATCTGACCCTGACCCGCTTCGGCGCGGTGTTCAGCGCGAAAGCCTTTGAACGGCAGATGGGCATGCTGGGCGCAGCGATGACGGGCCGGATCGCGGCGCTGGAAATCCTGAACATCACCCATGGCGCGATCCGCCGCGAAGCGGCGTATCCGCTGGCGGGATGATCTAGTGCGTGCGCACCAGCACGCAGATGATTTCGTGGAAGTTCAGCTCGAAATGCGCCACGAAGCCGGGAAACTTGATGTAGTCGGTGCCGAGCGCCAGCGTCTGGAACCAGGCCGGCGCATCCCAGGCATGGTAATGGATGGAATAGTTCATCTGCTGCAGCCGCAGCGCCTGGGCTTCCGCATCGGCGCCCTGCTTGTTTTCCACCAGCGTGGCCCATTCCATGTAATGGCTGGCGCGGGCCTTTTCCGGGCCCTCCTGGTCGTCCTGCACCAGATGTGCAAACGGCGTGGTGGGGCGGTTGCGGTCGAAGGTGAAGTCGCGGTTGGGGATGGCGTAGAACAGCCGGCCGCCCTTGCGCAGCTTGGCGGTGTGGATGCGCAGGGTGCCGAGCAGGTTTTCGCAATGCTCGAGGAAATGGTTGGCGACGATGAAATCGAGGCTGCCATCGGGAATGCTGGCCAGCGTCTCGCCATTGTCGATGATGTCGGGCGCCTGCAGCTTGCGCTGCGCCATTTCGGGGAATTCCTTGTACAGGTCTTCCAGGCTCATGCGGTCGACATACTTCACCTGCGCATTCGGCGGCAGGTCGAGCGGGGTGCCGAGCGCGCCGATCTCGATGCCGGTGCCGCCCAGATAGCGGCGCGCGATGAAGGCGCGCAGGATGCGTTTGTCGGCGACCTGCTTCTGCGGTGCGGGCTGGGGCGCAGGCTGCTGCGGCGCAGGCTGGTTCATGGGGTCTCCAGCGGATGGGCGCGGAAGGCCGGCATGGCTTCCGCTTTCTCGGTCAGAGCATACAGCGCCGGGTATAAACCATCCGTTACCAGTTCGGGCACCATGACGCGCAGGAAGCTGACCGTCACCGCCGCCGTCACATCGGCCAGCGACAGCTGCTCGCCCAGCAGCCAGCTGCCGCCATTGGATTTGGGCGCCGCCGCATGGGCATCCAGCGCGGCCAAGCCGCCGCTCGCCTGGCGCAGCAGATGCTGGCGCCAGGGCTCATGCACCTTCTCGGCGGGACGACGGCGCACCTCGTAGATCGCGTTCACCGCCTTGTCGAGCACGCCCGAGCCGATGGCCATCAGCTGGATGCAGTCGCGCCGTGCCTTGCCATGGGCCGGCACCAGGCTTTTCGCCGGGCCGACCAGATCCATCAGGTAATCCAGGATGGCGGCGGATTCGATCAGCCGTTCGCCGTCTTCCAGTTCCAGCACCGGCACGCGGCCGACCGGATTGATCTCCAGCCCGCGATCGGGATCGGCAGTGACCGAGAGATATTCACGGCTGTGCGGCACATCCAGCAGGGTCATCGCCACGGCGACACGACGCGTATAGGGCGACAGGTTTCGGCCGATCAACTTCATCATGCGAGAGGCTCCGCTGTTGCGCACAGGGTCGCCTTATCGCCGGCCGATGGCAAGGCCCGAATGAAAAGGCCGGGATGCGATCCCGGCCTTTTGTCTGGTCCGTGACAGCCGCTCAGGCGGCCAGCTTGTCGAGTTCCATCAGCAGGGCATCGCCCATGCCGGTGGTGCCCACCCGGGTACCGCCGCCGCCGAGGTCGGCCGTGCGGATGCCCTTGCTCAGCACATTTTCCGCCGCCTGGTCGATCAGGTCGGCATCGGCGCTGAGGTCGTAAGCGTAACGCAGCGCCATCGAGAAGCTCTGGATGGTGGCGAGCGGATTGGCGATGCCCTTGCCGGAAATATCCGGCGCCGAACCATGCACGGGCTCGAACAGCGCCATGCGGCGGCCGGTGGCCGGATCAGCCGCACCCAGCGAGGCGGAGGGCAGCATGCCGAGCGAACCGGTCAGCATGGCGGCGGCATCCGACAGGATGTCGCCGAACAGGTTGTCGGTCACCATGACGTCGAACTGCTTGGGCGCGCGCACCAGCTGCATGGCGCCGTTATCGGCATACATGTGCTCCAGTTGCACGTCCTTGTACTTTTCTTGGTGCAGCTTGGTGACTTCCTCGCGCCACAGCACGCCGGATTCCATCACATTGGCCTTTTCCAGCGAGGTCACCTTGTTGCCGCGCTTCTGCGCCAGCTCAAAGGCCACGGCCGCCACGCGGCGGATTTCGCTGGTGGTGTAGACCTGGGTGTTGATGCCGCGGCGCTCGCCATTGGGCAGGGTCTCGATGCCGCGCGGCTGGCCGAAATAGACGCCGCCGGTCAGTTCGCGCACGATCATGATATCCAGGCCGCGCACGATCTCGGGCTTCAGGCTGCTGGCATCCACCAGCGCATCGAAGCATTTGGCCGGGCGCAGGTTGGCGAACAGGTCCATTTCCTTGCGCAGGCGCAGCAGGCCGCGTTCCGGCTTCTGGTCGAACGGCAGGTTGTCCCATTTCGGGCCGCCGACGGCGCCCAGCAGCACCACGCCGCAATCCAGCGCGTCCTGCATGGTCTTGTCATGCAGCGGCGTGCCGTGCTTGTCGAAGGCCGAACCGCCGACCAGGTCTTCCTTGACGTCGAAGGAAACGTGCCGGCGCTTGTCCATCCAGTCGATGACGCGGCGCACTTCGCCCATCACCTCGGGGCCGATCCCGTCGCCGGGCAGCATCAGCATGGTACGGTTGGAAGCCATTTTCTGTTTTTTCCTTGTTGAGACGGATTAACGGCCAGCCTGGGCATAGAGCCAGGGCTGGGTACCATGCTGCCTGCTCTCGAAGCTATCGATCTTCGACTTCTTCTCCAGCGTCAGGCCGATATTGTCCAGGCCGTTGAGCAGGCAGTGCTTCTTGTGGGCGTCGATCTCGAACTTGATCACGCCGCCATCGGGGCCGGTGACTTCCTGCTTTTCCAGATCCACGCTGATGCGGGCATTCTGGCCGCGCTTGGCGGCATCCATCAGCTTGTCGACCTCGGCCTGCGGCAGGGTGATCGGCAGGATGCCGTTCTGGAAGCAGTTGTTATAGAAGATATCGGCATAGCTGGTGGCGATCACGCAACGGATGCCGTAATCCAGCAGCGCCCAGGGGGCATGCTCGCGCGACGAACCGCAGCCGAAATTGTCGCCGGCGACCAGGATCTGGGCGCCCTTGTACTGCGGCTGATTCATGAAGAAATCGGCCACCGGCTTGCCGTCCGGCGTTTCGCGCAGCTCAAAGAACAGGCCTTTCGCAAGGCCGGTGCGCTCGACGGTTTTCAGGAACTGCTTGGGGATGATCATGTCGGTATCGACATTGATCATCGGCAGCGGGGCGGCAACGGCGGTCAGTGTGGTGAACTTGTCCATTGTTTTCTCTCCGCTCAGATCTTGCGCACGTCGGTCAGCGTGCCGGCAATCGCTGCCGCAGCCGCCATCGCCGGGCTCATCAGATGGGTGCGGCCACGCGCGCCCTGGCGGCCCTCGAAGTTGCGGTTGGATGTGCTGGCGCAGCGCTCTTCGGGCTTGAGCTTGTCGGCATTCATCGCCAGGCACATCGAGCAGCCGGGCTCGCGCCATTCGAAACCGGCGGCGACGAAGATCTTGTCCAGGCCTTCTTCCTCGGCCTGGTTTTTCACCAGGCCAGAACCGGGCACCACCATGGCCTGCACGCCGGCGGCCACCTTGCGGCCCTTGGCCACCACGGCAGCCGCCCGCAGGTCTTCGATGCGGCCATTGGTGCACGACCCGATGAAGACGCGCTGCACCGGCACGGTGTCGAGCTTCTCGCCGGCCTTCAGCCCCATGTATTTCAGGGCGCGTTCAAGCGCGATGCGCTTCTGCTCGTCCTTCACATCGGCCGGGTTCGGCACGATGCCGGTGATCGGCGCCACGTCCTGCGGGCTGGTGCCCCAGGTGATATGCGGCGCGATGTCCTCGGCCTTCAGCTCGACAACCGTGTCGTAATGGGCGCCCGCGTCGGTCGGCAGCGTCTTCCACCAGGCCAGCGCCTGTTCAAAGGCGGCGCCCTTGGGGGCATGCGGCTTGCCCTTCACGTATTCGAAGGTTTTTTCATCGGGCGCGATCAGCCCGGCGCGGGCACCGGCCTCGATCGACATGTTGCAGACCGTCATGCGGCCTTCCATCGACAGGGCGCGGATAGCGCTGCCGGTATATTCCATCACATAGCCGGTGCCGCCGGCGGTGCCGATCTTGCCGATGATGGCGAGGATGATGTCCTTGGCGGTGACGCCCGGGCCCAGATCGCCGTCGATGTTGATCTTCATGTTCTTGGCCTTGCGCTGCGGCAGGGTCTGGGTGGCGAGCACATGCTCGACCTCCGAGGTGCCGATGCCAAAGGCCAGGCTGCCGAAGGCGCCATGGGTCGAGGTGTGGCTGTCGCCGCAGACAATCGTCATGCCCGGCTGGGTATAGCCCTGTTCGGGGCCGACGATATGCACGATGCCCTGGTTGACGTCGTTCATCGGGTAGTAGTTGACGCCGTATTCCTTGGCATTGCGATCCAGCGTCTCGACCTGGATGCGGGCCTCCTCGTCCTCGAACACGAATTGGGCGCGGTCCGGGGTGGTCGGCACGTTATGGTCGGGCACGGCCACCGTGCGGTCCGGGCGGCGCACATTGCGGCCGGCGGCCTTCAGGCCGGCGAAGGCCTGGGGCGAGGTCACTTCATGGACCAGGTGCAGGTCGATATAGAGCAGGCCATTGCCGTCGCCGTCGATATCGACGAGGTGGCTGTCCCAGATCTTGTCATACAGGGTGCGGGGCGCGGTCATGGCTGCTGGTCCGTTCTTTCTCGGGTATTTTTATTGCGGGTACAGGGGCGTTACGGGAGGCGGATTCAAGCCCAGTGGGGCCCGCCCGTCCAGTGGGGATCGCTGGATTTAAATTCCCCTCCGGCTTAAAAGAAATTCCCATGGCCCACCTGCCCAGCCGCCGCCTGCTGCCCCTCAATGCCCTCAAGGCCTTCGAAGCCGCCGGCCGCCACCTGAATTTCACCGCCGCGGCCGAGGAACTCTCGGTCACGCTGTCGGCGATCAGCCACCAGATCCGCCAGCTCGAGGAGCTGCTGGGGGTGCCGCTGTTCCACCGCACCCGCAAGGGGCTGGTTTTATCGACCGAAGGGCAATTAATTCTGCCGGACGTGCAGCGCGGCTTCGACTTCCTGGCCAGCGCGCTCTCCAAGCTGGAGGCCCGGCGCGGCGAAGGCACGCTGACGCTCAGCATGCTCTCGACGTTTGCCATGCGCTGGTTCATTCCGCGGCTGCCGCGGTTCCAGGAAAGCTATCCCGATATCGAGGTGCGCATCACCACCTCGCTGAAACCCGCCGACCTGGAGCGCGAGGGCATCGACTGCGCCATCCGCTATGGCGATGGCGACTGGCCGGGGCTGAATGCCACTCGGCTGTTTGCCGAGGCGCTGGTGCCGGTGGCGCATCCGAAATTCAAGGACACGATCAAGAAGCCCATCGACCTCAAGGGCCAGAAGCTGCTGCACAGCCAGAACCGCCGCGAGGACTGGCGTGTCTGGCTCAAGGCCGCCGGCCAGAGCGATATTGATCCGATCATAGGCCAGATGTTCGAGACACGGTCCTACGCGATCCAGGCGGCTGTTCAGGGCATGGGCATCGCCGTGATGGATCCGGCCATGGTGGCGGAAGAGATTGCCGGTGGGCGTCTGGTGTCATTGTTCGATACGCCATTGCCACTCACCAATGCCTACTGGTTCGTCTGCCTAGACCATATGGCCGATGCGCCGCGCATCAAGGCGATGCGCGACTGGCTGGTGGAAGAGGTGAAGGTTCCGGCATGAAGCCGTTCCCGCCGGCTGAAGAGCTTATCTTTTTGGTCGGCCAAGAGCTCAGTGCCGTCATCCTAAATCCATATGACGTGCATTTGGTTCTGTGGGATAAAACCAGCATTACGATTGAGCATCATCTGCGATATCAAGATGCCGATGGCTGTGTCGTTGAGCATGATCCGCAGTCAGAGAAAAACCCCGTCACTGTGCATCGGCTGATCGGTCACAAGATCATTCGTCTCGATGTGACCGATCTCAGTCTTGGACTGGTGTTCGACAATGGCGAGGTGGTGACAATCGCCTCCCGCTTGGGACCTCTTGAATCTGGCCAAATAAACTTGCCAGATGGAAATCTGATTGTCTTTTGAGGCGACTATACCGCCAGTCTCATAGCCAGTTGCTTCACCATGCTGCGCACGATCAGCTTGTGGAAGGGCATGATGATCGCCAGATAGGCGCGGCCCATGCGGTTATGCGTGGCGACAGCGGTGGTCAGCGTGATGCGGCTGCCGTGCGGATCGGGATCGATCCGCATCAGGGCGCGGAAATCGAGATGTCCGTCATCCAGGCCCGAGACCACTTCGGTCTCTGACTCGCGCAGCACCGGAAAACCCTTGCGGATCTTTGGTGCCTTGTAGCCGAGCCGGCCCATGATCGCATTGCGCATGTCCAGCAGCGCGCCGGCCCAGGCTGGCGGCGTGCTGAAGAAGTCTGCAGAAAGGCTGCGCGCATCCAGGTCGCGGCGCGGCACCACCACACTGAAGGCATCGGCGAAGTCGCAGCCGGGCAGGCTGGCGATGAAGGCGGGGTCGGTTGCGGCAGCAACCACGATGGGCGTGTTCATGGCGACACTATGCGCCCCGGACGGCCGTGTCGTCCTGCACCACGATGTCGCAGTGTTACGCTGCGTCTTCAGAGAGTTTCGCAGCGATGCGTTTCAGCAGGCTGCGCACCACCATGCGATGAAACGGCATGATGACGGCGAGATAGATGCGGCCGAGCCTGTTATGGGTACGCACGATGGTGCTGACCGTGATCAGGCAGAGATCGGGTCCGTCCGCACCCAGACGGATCGTATCGGTGCGGAACTGGGTGCGGAAATCCAGATGGTTGTCATTCATCCCGACCACCACCTCCTCGGCGCTTTCCAGCAGCACCGGCAGGCCGATCTCGTCGGTCTTGATACCGAAAGGCCGCATCACCGCGTTGCGGAGTGTCAGCAGCCAACCGGCCCAGTCAGGCAGCTTGCTGAAGGCCAGCGCCGCCACCTCGCGCGCATCGATGCCGCGGCTCGGCACCATGATGGCAAAGGCATCGGAAAAATCCGTACCCGGCAGACTGGCGATGAAAGCCGGATCGGGCGCGGCATCGGTAACGGTGGGGCTGCG
>NZ_CALRUC010000130.1:0-11494 GCF_943371255.1 Ferrovibrio terrae
CTTTTTGCTCCAACTGGGCGCTTCCCCTAGTAATCTGCTAGAGTAATCACCTTCCGTCTCCTGCTGCAAAGCGAAATGTCGCTTCCCGATTCCAAAGCCATCGCCGAAAAAGCCCATCTGCTGCCCATCCTGCGGGCTGCCATGCGCGCGATCGAGGGCGGTCAATTCGAGCAGGCCGAGGGCTTCCTGGACAGCCTGCTGCAACAGGAACCGGACTTCGCGGATGCCATTCACCTGAAGGGCTATATCGCGCTCCAGCGCGGCAATCTCGATCTGGCGCGCAGCCTGGTCGAGCGCGCCATCGCCATCGATTTCCACTTCGAGAACTATCACCTCACACTCGGCCATATCTTGCTCGCCGCCGGCGATCGCCAGGCGGCACAAAACAGTTTCGGCAGTGCCATCGTGCTGAACCAGAAGATGCCAGACCCCTATATCGGGCTGGCGCATCTGTTCATCGGCGAAGGCGCGCTGGATGCTGCCATCGGCGCATTGCAGACCGCGCGCCCGCTTGGCAACCAGAAACATCCGGAAGTGAATTACATGCTCGGCTTTGCCCTGATGGCCAAGGGCGATGCCAAGAATGCAATGATGTATTTCGGCCGTGCGCTGCAGGCCGCACCTGATGTGGTGCGTTACAAGGTGGGTTTCGCGCGTTCGTTGCGTGACCTGCGACTCAAGAAGCCCGATCCCGGCCTGATCGCCATGGCGCTGCCGCTGCTCGGCAGCCCGGGCATCGAACCGCGCGATCTCGAACCGCTGATCGAAAGTGCCATTCGCCTGGACCCGATGTTCATGGCACTGGCCGCTGTCGATCCGCTGCCGCCCGCAGCTGTGGCTGCCGTGCTGGCCAGGCCCGATGCACCGGACCTGGCCGCCATCGAGCCGCTGGCGGCCTGGCTGGCCCATGGCCTGGTCAGCCATCCCGGAATCGCCAACCGCCTGATGGCCCTGCGGCGCGGCCTGCTGCATCTGGCCGTGCATCAGCCGGATCAGCTTGAACGCCACCGGCGCTTCATCGCCCTGCTGGCGATCCGCGCCTTCCAGTCGGAATATATCGATCGTGTCTCGCCGGACGAACAGGCGCTGCTGCAGCATCTGGATGCTGCATTGGCAACCCTGCAAGCCGATGCGGCCGCCGACCGGTTTGCCGTCTTTGCCATCTATCAGCCGCTATACCGGCGCAGCGATGCCGAACGTCTGGTCGCCAGCACCTGGCCGCCCGACTATGCCGATCTCAAGCACAGCCAGCTCGATGAACCTCTGGCCGAGCGCCTGATCGCCGCCAGCATGCCGTCACTGATGCCGATCGAGGATGCGACCAGCCGCTTCGTGCAGGAAATGTACGAGGAAAGCCCCTTCCCGCGTTGGCACCAGCCGATCCTGGGCACGCCGCTCAGCGTGCCGGTGCGCCTGCGTACCGCGCTGCCGATGCAGACCATTCCCGCCAGCCGCATCGCCAAGCCCGATGTGCTGGTGGCCGGCTGCGGCACCGGGCTGCATGCCATCCTGGCCGCCACAAGCTATCTCGATGCGAAAGTGCTGGCCATCGATCTCAGCCGCACCAGCCTGGCCTATGCAAAGCGCAAGGCCGACGAGATCGGCATTGCCAATGTGGACTTCGCCCAGGCCGATATCCTGAAGATCGGCGAAATCGACCGCCGCTTCGATGTGATCGAAAGTTTCGGCGTGCTGCACCATCTGCGCGATCCGGCTGCCGGCCTGGCACAACTGGTGAAGCTGCTCAGGCCCGACGGCTACATGATGCTGGGGCTGTATAGCGAAGTGGGCCGCCGCGATGTGGTGGCGGCTCGCGAGCTGATCGCCAAACACGGCTACAGCGACAGTCCCGACGATGTGCGGCGGTTCCGCCACGATGTGCTGCGGCTGGCGCCCGATCTGGCCATGCGCCTGATGCAGTCCAGCGCCTTCCACACGCTCAGTGACCTGCGCGACCTGGTTTTCCACCGCCAGGAGCATCGCTATACGCCGGCCCAGCTGCGCCAGCTGGTCGACGAGGCCGGCCTGGAATTTCTGGGCTTTGAATTCAACTCACCGAAGCCGCTGACCGGCTATCGGGCCCGGTTCCCCCAGGATCTCACCGCCGCCAATCTCGATAACTGGGCGACGGTGGAGCTGGAGAATCCGGGTCTGTTCAGCAACTGCTACCGCTTCTGGGTCAGGCACAAGGCCTGACCCGAACCACGTCGATCAGCTGCGCCCGACATGGGCGCGGAAGCGCTTGGCAAGATCACGGGTCGACTTGGTCAGCAACCCCTGATCGACACCGACGGCAACGAAGGTGAAGCCCGCGTCGAGGTAGCGCCGGGCGTCGTCTTCGTCCGGCGCCAGAATGCCGGCCGGCATGTTGGCCTCCTTGCACAGCTTCAGCGCCCGCATGATCTCGGCCTGCGCCTCAGGATGCGCGGCATTGCCAAGATGACCGATGCTGGCTGAAAGATCGGCTGGCCCGATGAAAATGCCATCCACACCCTCTACGGCAGCCATTTGCGGAATGCGATCGACCGCATCCCGGGTCTCGGCCTGCAGGATCACGCCGATCTCGGTATCGGCCTTGGCATGATAGTCGGCCACCAGGCCATACCGGTTGGCGCGCTGGTTGCCGGAAACACCGCGGATGCCCTTGGGCGGATAGCGCGTTGCGGCCACGGCCTTCTTGGCCTCTTCCACATTCTGCACAAACGGCAGGAGCATATTAGGGGAACCGATATCGAGAAAGCGCTTGATCATCACCGCATCGTTCCACGGCGGACGCACGACCGGACTGGCGGTATTGGCATCGATCTGCATCGCCTGCAGCTGTTGCATCACCATCGGCAGTTCATTCGGCGAGTGCTCGGTATCCAACACGATCCAGTCGAAACCAGCCGTGGCCAAAATCTCGGCGACAATATTGCTGCACAGCGAACACCACAGTCCGATCTGCGGACGCCGCTCCCTGAGTGCGCGCTTGAACATGTTGGCGGGCAATTGCATGATTTAGCCTTCCTCCCAAAAATCCTTAGACGGACGGAGATACAACAATCAATAAACCGCGGCAGCACAAGGGATATCTGTGCTAAAAAGCGCTGAACAGAGGCAGACTGTTCCGACCGGATCGGAACTTCAGTGGCAAGGAGGCTGTTATGGCTCAACTACCCGCGGCCCAGGGAGCCGAACTCTTGAGCAGCAATGAATATCTCACCTTCGCCATCGACAGCCAGCAATACGGCATCGACATCCTCAGCGTGCGCGAGATCCGCGCCTGGACCGAAGTGACCAACCTGCCCAACACGCCAGACTTCGTGCGCGGCATCATCAACCTGCGTGGCACCATTGTGCCGATCTATGATCTGCGCGTCCGCTTCGGCGGCGGTCGCACCACGCCGACCCGCATGCATGTCGTCATTGTCGTGGTGGCGGCAAACGGGACATTCGGCCTGCTGGTCGATTCCGTGTCGGATATCCTCTCCATCGAGCAGCGCGACCTGCAGACCGTGCCGAACACCGGCATGGCGGACGATCATCAGTTCCTCAGCGCCCTGGTGGCGCGCGAGGAGCGCATGGTGTCGATCCTCGACCTCGACCGCCTGGTCAACCAGAGCACCGCTGAGCAGATGCAGCAAATCGCCGATCAGCAGGAGCAATCCACGGTCGCCATAGCATCCTAGCTATATATTTGCATCCTCAAGGACCTTTCCTGCGACTCGCTAGCATCACCGTTACGCGTTACGGGATTAAATATTGATAACGTAAGCCTTTAACGGCAGCACCCGCCCCCAGAGTCCGGCTAACCTGCACCGGCTGACAGCGCTGCAAAAAATTGCGGTGCGCTTTTAGGGGTATTTCGCATGCCGAGCTTTTCGATCCGAACCACGCTGGGCCTCGTCATTGGCGTTCTGGGCATCATGCTCGTCGCCCTCAGCGTCATCTCGCTGAACGAGGCCATTCAACGCAACCGCGCGGCGCAGAAGGTGGCGACACTCGCCCCAATCAGCCAGTCCTTCTTCCGCAGCCTGCAGCAGCATCGCCTGGAACGCGGCAATATCATGATCGTGTTCCGCGCCGAGGCACCCGCGGTGAAAGACACCGTGGACAGCATCACCACCCAGCGCGACGGCGCGATTGAAGGCTTCAACGCCGGCTATGCCAGCCTTGCCGCGCTCACCGACCTGCCCGGTTCGGCGCCGGTCCTGGCCAAGCTGAAAACAGCGCATGATGCGGTCAATGCCATGCGCCCCAGGGCAATGACCCTGATCGGCCAGCCCAAGGCCCAGCGCGACGCTCAGATCATGCAGGACTGGCCGCGCGTCACCCAGGGCTATCTCAATGCCGTACAAGAGGCGTCCGATTTCCTGGAAGTATCGCTGCAACTGGTTGATCCTGGCGTCGATCAACTGCTCAGCGTGAAGCAGAATGCCTGGACGATGCGCAATTATGTCGGTTCGCTGGTGCTACGCATCCTGTCGACGATGTCTGCCGGCCAGAGCTGGACTGTTGCCGAAGCGATGGCGCATGCCGAGGATGATGGTCGCGTTGCCACCGCCTGGGGCATCGTCACCGATATCGCCGCCCGCAGCGAGACCCCTGCCGCTCTGCGTGACGTGGTCAATACAGCCAAGAGCTTCTTCACCGGCCCTCTCGGCACGGACCGCCAGGCCATCGTCAAGGCCTTCAGCGCGGGGCAGCCCTCGCCGATCGAACAGTCGAAATACCAGCCGACCGTGACCGAGAGCCTCAACATGCTGAACGCCATTGCCAACACGGCGCTGGATGAGCTGATCAAACGGGCCAATGCCCAGATGGTACAGACGCAGCAAAGCGTGATCATCAGTGGCGCAGTCTTACTCTCGGCTATCGGCTTCACCGCCTTCGGCTTCCTGATCGTGCAATGGCGTGTCAGTGGTCCGATCCAGCGCATGACCACGGCCATGCAGCGCCTGGCCAATCGCGATCTTAAGGTCGAGATTCCCTTTGTCGATCGCGGCGCCGAGATCGGCCAGATGGCGCAGGCCGTCCAGGTGTTCAAGGACAGCATGATCGCCCGCGAGCAGGCTGAAGAGGATGTCGCGCGCCAGCGCGAGGAATCGGAAAGCCGCCGCCAGGAACGCGAAGAGCGCGAGAAAGCCGCCGGCGAGGAAATCGCCGCACTGGTCAACAAGGTGGCGCAGGGCGATCTGTCCACCCGCATCGACGAGGTCGGCAAGAGCGGCTTCTTCCTCTCCACCAGCCAGGAACTGAACCGCCTGGCCGCCACGTTGCAGGCGATGACCGAAGAACTGGCCACCGCCATGAATGCCATGGCCGGCGGCGATCTCAGCAAGATCGTGCGCGGCGACTATCAGGGCGTGTTCGGGCAGATCAAGGGTGGCGTCAACGGCATGTCTGAACGCATGCGTGATTTCGCCGGACGCCTGACCATGACGGCGCAATCGGTGAAGGTGGCCTCCGATGAAATCTCCACCGGCAGCCAGGATCTGGCCAGCCGCACGGAAAGCCAGGCCGCGTCGATTGAGGAAACTGCCGCCTCGATGCATGAGATCACGGCAACGGTGAAGCAGAATGCTGACAATGCGCAGGCCGCCAACCAGCTGGCGGTGGCGGCGCGCGACACGGCGCAAAAGGGCGGCGCGGTGGTCAGCGATGCGGTTACCGCCGTCACCAAGATCGAGGCGAGCGCGCAGAAGATCAGCGACATCGTCGGCCTGATCGACGAGATCGCCTTCCAGACCAACCTGCTGGCGCTGAATGCATCCGTTGAAGCGGCCCGCGCTGGCGAAGCCGGCAAGGGCTTTGCCGTCGTGGCGCAGGAGGTGCGTGCACTCGCCCAGCGCTCAGCCAATGCCTCGAAGGACATCAAGGCGCTGATCGCGGAATCCAATGCGCAGGTCAAGACCGGCGCCACGCTGGTGAACCAGACCGGCGGTTCACTCACCGAGATCGTCGGCGCCATCAAGAAGGTGTCGGATATCGTCGCCGAGATCGCGGCCGCCAGCCGTGAGCAGGCCACCGGTCTGGAGCAGATCAACACGGCTGTGGGCAGCATGGACGAGATGACCCAGCGCAATGCCGCCCTGGTGGAGGAGACCACAGCCGCCGCCCAGAGCCTGGCCGGACAGGCCAACGAACTGGCCGGCCTGGTCGGCTTCTTCAAGCTGTAGGAACGCCGCGGACCGCCCCCGGTCCGGCGCGACTCTGAGGCAGCCTTTCCCCCCGTCCTCCGCCTGTGCCCTGCAGGCGGCGGACGCGCGGGAATTGCGCCCCCTTTTCAATGACTTCCGGCTACAGGCCAGCATGGGTTGACGGACCCCGCTTTGCCCGGCAAGGTCCGCCCGCTTTTGCCGCCTCTGATGCCGGATTCCCCCAATGCTGCAGCCTGCCGCCGCCCCCCGCCATTCCGCTCCGGTCAGCCATGCCGAGATGGCCAATGCCATCCGGGCGCTCGCCATGGACGCGGTCCAGGCCGCCAATTCCGGCCATCCCGGCATGCCGATGGGCATGGCCGATGTCGCCACCGTGCTGTTCAGCCGCTTTCTGAAATTCGATCCGCAGACCCCGACCTGGCCTGATCGCGACCGTTTCGTGCTGTCGGCCGGCCATGGCTCGATGCTGATCTACGCGCTGCTGTACCTGACCGGGTACAAGGATATGACACTGGACGAGCTGAAGCGCTTCCGCCAGATCGGCGCGCGCACCGCCGGCCATCCGGAATTCGGTCATGCCGGCGGCATCGAAACCACCACCGGCCCGCTCGGCCAGGGCATCGCCACCGCAGTCGGCATGGCACTGGCCGAACGCGCCATGGCGGCGCAGTTCGACCCCAAGCTGGTCGATCACTACACCTATGTGATCGCCGGCGACGGCTGCCTGATGGAAGGCATCAGCCACGAAGCCATTTCGATGGCCGGCCATCTGAAGCTGAACAAGCTGATCGTGCTGTGGGACGACAACCAGATTTCCATCGACGGCCCGACCAGCCTGTCGGTATCGGACGACCAGCTGAAGCGCTTCCAGGCCAGCGGCTGGGCCACCATCGCGGTCGACGGCCATGATCCAGAAGCGGTTGCCGCCGCGATTGCCGCGGCCCAGAAGAGCGACAAGCCGAGCCTGATCGCCTGCCGCACCGTGATCGGCTTTGGTGCGCCGACCAAGGCCGGCACCTCGGCCACCCACGGCTCGCCGCTCGGCGCCGATGAGATCAAGGGCGCGCGCGAAAAGCTCGGCTGGCCGCATGCGCCGTTTGAGATTCCCGATGCGATCCTGAAGGCCTGGCGCGATGTCGGCGCCGCCGGTGCCGCCAAGCAGGCCACCTGGGGCAAGCTGCATGATGCCCTGCCGGCCGCCCAGCGCGCCGAATGGGATCGCCGCATCAAGGGCGAACTGCCGGCCGATTTCGCCAAGACGATCTCGGCATACAAGCAGAAACTCGCCACTGACAAGCCGAAGTGGGCGACCCGCAAGTCGTCGCAGATGGCGCTGGAAGTGATCAACCCGGTGGTGCCGGAAACGCTCGGCGGCTCGGCCGATCTTACCGGCTCGAACAACACCAAGACCGCCGGTCTCAATCCGGTGAAACCCGGCGACTACAGCGGTCGCTACATTTATTACGGCGTGCGTGAACACGGCATGGCGGCCGCCATGAACGGCATCGCCCTGCATGGCGGCCTGATCCCCTATGGCGGCACCTTCCTGGTCTTCACCGACTACTGCCGCCCGTCGATCCGCCTCTCCGCGCTGATGGAACAGCGCGTCATCTACGTGATGACGCATGACTCGATCGGCCTGGGCGAAGACGGCCCGACGCATCAGCCGGTCGAGCATCTGGCTGCACTGCGCTCGATTCCCAATCTGCTGGTGCTGCGCCCGGCCGATGCGGTGGAAACCGCCGAAGCCTGGCAGGTTGCCCTGACCCAGTCCCATCGTCCCAGCGTGCTGGCCCTCACCCGCCAGGATCTGCCGGCGGTGCGCGTCACGCATACGGAAGAGAATCTGGTCGCCAAAGGCGGCTACGAGTTGCTGGCTGCCGAAGGCGGCGCCGCCAAGGTGACCCTGCTGGCCACCGGCTCGGAAATCGCCATCGCGGTGACAGCCCGCGATCTGCTGCAGAAGGATGGCGTGCCGACCCGGGTGGTCTCAATGCCGAGCTTCGAGCTGTTCAATGGCCAGGACGAAGCCTATCAGGAAAAGACACTTGGTCCGGGCACGGTGCGGATCGCCGTGGAGGCTGGCGTGCGTCAGGGCTGGGACCGCTATCTCGGCATCAAGGGCGGTTTCGTCGGCATGAGCAGCTTCGGCGCCTCGGGCCCCTATGAGCAGCTCTACAAGCATTTCGGCATCACCCCGGAAGCGGTGGCCGCAGCAGCCAAGCAGCGGTTGTAAACCGCCCGCCTGGCCGCCATATCCGGTTCCCGCCCTGGTCATAGTGTTGGCCGGGCGGCGGTGTGCATGCTATAGCACGCTGCATTAACGCCTTGGATTAGGACGGATTTCCGGTGACTTCGACTGCCACTTCCGATGATACGGCAAACCCTGCCGGCACCGGACCGCTGCTGCGGCGCCTGATGGCGGAACAGGTGCGACCGCATCTGGGTTCGCTGATGATGGCCCTGCTGAGCATGAGCATCGTTGCCGCCATGACGGCCGCGACTGCCTGGCTGCTGAAGCCCGCCATCGACAAGGTGTTCACCGAGCGCGACCCCACCTGGACCCTGCTGGTGCCGGCTGCCGTGGTGATCGTGGTGGTGGTGAAGGCCTTTGCCTCGTATTTCGAGGGCACGCTGCTGACCCGCTTCGGCGAGCGCATCATCGCCGACACCCAGCTGCGGCTCTATGCGCATTTCATCCGCTCCGACCTCGCCTGGCTGCATGAGATGCATTCGGGCAAGCTGATCGCCAGCTTCCTTTACGATGCCGGCCTGCTGCGCGAGGCAGTCACCAAATCGCTGACCGGCATCGTCAAGGACTCCTTAAGCCTGATCTTCCTGACCGGCGTGATGTTCGCGATGAACTGGAAATTCGCGCTGATCGTCTGCGTGATTTTCCCCTTCGTAGGCCTGAATGCGCGCCGCCTCGGCAAACGCACCCGCAAGGGCTCCAAGCGCACCCAGCAGGAGACCGGCAAGCTGACCACGATCCTGAGCGAGACCTTTGAAGGCGCGCGCATGGTCAAGGCCTATGGCATGGAAGAGCGCGAGATTGAACGCGCGCGCAGCTCGGTGGAAACCCGGCTGGGCCATATCATGAAGGTGGTGCGTGCCCGCGCCGCGGCCAGCCCGGCGACCGAGGCCCTTGGCGGCATCGCCGTCGCCATCGTCATCTATATCGGCGGTACCAGCCAGGAGCTGACTCTCGGCACGCTGACCGCTTTCATCTATGCCGCCCTCTCGGCCTACCAGCCGCTGAAGTCGCTGGCCAATCTGAACACGGCACTGCAGGAAGGTCTTGCTGCGGCCGAACGCATCTTCGCCACGCTGGATATCAAGCCCACCATCGTTGAATCCGCCGATGCGAAGGACCTCAAGATTGCCGGTGGCGAAATCCGCCTCGACGGCGTCAGCTTCCGCTATGGCAGCAACAAGTCCGCCCTGAATGGCGTGTCCCTTGTGGTGCCGCCGGGCAAGAAAGCCGCCCTGGTCGGCGCCTCGGGTGCCGGCAAGTCGACGCTGCTCAATCTGGTGCCGCGCTTCTACGACGTGGCCGATGGCAGCGTGCAGATCGACGGCCAGGATGTACGCGCTGTGAAACTTGCCTCGCTTCGTCGCAGCATCGCGCTGGTCAGCCAGGAGCTGACGCTGTTCGACGACACCATTCGCGCCAACATCGCCTATGGCCGGCCCGAAGCGAGCCAGGCCGAAATCGAAACTGCTGCGCGCCATGCTGCGGCTCATGACTTCATCTTGGGCCTGCCGCAGGGCTACGACACTCCGGTAGGCGAAAACGGCGTCAAGCTGTCGGGTGGTCAGCGTCAGCGCATCGCGATTGCGCGCGCCATGCTGCGCGATGCGCCGATCCTGCTGCTGGACGAAGCCACCAGCGCGCTGGACACCGAATCCGAACGCCTGATCCAGACCGCATTGAGTGAACTGATGCGCGGTCGCACCACGCTGGTGATCGCGCATCGCCTGTCCACGGTGATCGATGCCGATGTGATCTTCGTACTCGACCATGGCCGTCTGGTCGAACAGGGCAGCCATGCCGAGCTGCTGGCGCGCAACGGCGCCTATGCCCGGCTATACGCGACCCAGTTCGCCGTCGAGACTCCAGCCTGAGCATGCATCCGTCGGTCAAGCGGCTGCTGCGGAGCGCCCCCTTCGTGCGGGTCGTGGCGAACACCATTGCGCTCTATATCCGGCTGGTCCACGCGACCTCGCGCTGGCAGACACTTGGACTCGAACATCCCAGGCAATTCTGGAATGCCGGGCAACCCTTCATCGCTGCTTTCTGGCACGGGCGCCTGCTGTTGATGCCGCCGGCATGGATCGTCAAGAAGCCCATGCATGTGCTGATCTCGCAGCATCGCGATGGCGAAATGATCGCCCGCACCATGGACCCCTTCGACATCGGCACCATCCGCGGGTCATCCGCCAAGGCCGGCAAGAAGGACAAGGGGGGCCGTGCCGCCCTGCGTAGCATTCTCGAAGCCCTGCGACAGGGCGAATACGTCACCTTCACTCCCGACGGCCCGCGCGGGCCGCGCATGCGGGCCGGACCCGGCATTGTGGCCGCCGCCCGCCTGGCCCGGGTACCGATCATGCCGGCGACCTATGCCGTCGTGCGCCGCCGTGTGATAAACTCATGGGACCGCTTCATCCTGCCCTGGCCGTTCAACCGGGGGGTCTTCATCTGGGGCGAGCCGATCGATGTGTTTAGCGATACCACCGAAAGCCTGGAGCAGGCGGCCTTGCGCGTCGAAATCGCCATGAATGCCCTGAGTGAACAGGCCGACCGGCTATGCGGCCATCCCCCGATTCCGCCAGCCGCCCCCTCTGGGAGCCATGCCTAGGGCCGCGCCACGTTTCTGGCAGGCCGGTACGGCATCTCCGCTGCCGGGCCTGCTGCGTCCCCTGGCAGCCGTCTATGGCCTTGGCAATCGCCTGAACCAGCGCATGACCGCTGCCCAGGACATCGGTGTGCCGGTGCTCTCGGTCGGCAATCTGGTCGCCGGCGGCGCCGGCAAGACCCCGACCGCTATTGCCATCGCCCAGCGGCTGGTCGCGCTTGGCCGCCACCCGCACATCGTCAGCCGCGGCTATGGCGGCCGGCTGAGTGGTCCGGTGCGGGTTGACCTCAACCGCCATCATGCCGCCGATGTGGGCGACGAGGCCCTGTTGCTGGCGCTGGCCGCTCCCACCTGGATCGGCAGTAACCGCCCGGCTGCCGCCCGCGCCGCCGTGGCGGCCGGCGCCGACTGCATCATCGCCGACGACGCGCACCAGACCTACGCCCTGGCCCGCCGGCTCAACCTGCTGGTGGTCGATGGCGGCTATGGCTTCGG
>NZ_CALRUC010000131.1:0-11310 GCF_943371255.1 Ferrovibrio terrae
ATCTGGTCATACGCCGTGAACGACGCGCCGCCGCTCTCCGCCAGCACCTTCGTGATCGCAGCCGTCAGTGACGTCTTGCCATGATCGACGTGGCCGATCGTACCAATGTTGCAATGCGGTTTCGTACGCTCAAACTTTGCCTTGGCCATCGCTCTATTCCTGTTGTCCGACCAGTTTCTGGCCGGAGCCCCTTGCGGGACCCCGGGTGGGTTGACGGTGGCATCCGGCCCTGCGCCGCGCTTCCCAGCGCCGTTCGCGTGACCGTTTGCCGCAGGCAGACCTCGCATTACTCACTGCGTGTCCGCCCAACAAGCTGGAGCGGGTGAAGGGAATCGAACCCTCGCAACCAGCTTGGAAGGCTGGGGCTCTACCACTGAGCTACACCCGCCGCTTCGCGTTACTCCTCAAGACCTCTTACTAACCCTTTGACGTCAAAGACGTTTCCTGGTCAGCGCGGAGAATGGTGGAGGGGGCTGGATTCGAACCAGCGTAGGCGTACGCCAACGGATTTACAGTCCGTCCCCTTTAGCCACTCGGGCACCCCTCCAACCGGGCCCCCCGACTACCGAAGGGATATCCGCATGTCAATGGATAAACGCGACAAAAGCACCACCATCGCCCCCCAGACCTCGAACTTTTGAGGTGGGCGGCAATGTTGTTGCCTTTACCGCGCGGCACTATAAGGAGCGCCATGACCAGACGCAAGCCAGATGCCCGCCACCCCGCCCGCCCAGCCGCCAAGGGCGGTTCCAAAGGCCCCCGCGACCCCCAGCGCCCGAATCAGGGCGGCGGCAAACCGCGCCCCTATGGGGCCCAGGGCAAACCGACCCGGGAAAGCCGCCCGGAGGGTAGCTCCGAAGGACGGTCCGGCCGTCCGGTCGGGAAATCCGGCGGCAAACCGGCCGGCAAGCGCCCCCATGCCCCCCGGGATGACCGGAAGGGCGATTTTGCCCCCCGCCGGCCCGAGGGCCGCGATGAGCGCCGGGATGACCGGAAGAGCGATTTCACCCCCCGCCGGTCCGAAGGCCGCGCCGAAGCCCGCCCCGAGCGCCCCGCCCGCAATGCCGAATATGGCCAGGAACGCGACCGCCCGGAACGTCACGGCGGCGGCCGCCCCCATGGCGGCGACAAGTTTGCTCCGCGCAACCGCGAATACCGCGGCGACCTGCCGGTCTGGCTCTATGGCAGCCATGCCGTGCTGGCCGCGCTGGAGAATGAGGAACGCCTGATCCGGCGCATCCTGCTGACCCGCGAGGCCCGCGAGGCGCTGGAAGACCGCCTGCCCCGCCTCAGCGCCCAGCCCGAGACGGTCGACAAGGCCAAGCTCGACAGCCTGCTGCCGCCCGGCGCGGTGCATCAGGGCATCGCCATGCTGACCGATCCGCTCGACGATCCCGGCGTCGAATGGCTGAAGGAGCCGCTGGAGGAAGACAGCGTTCACAGCAATGGCCGCGAAGTCGTGCTGTTGCTCGATCACGTCACCGACCCGCGCAATGTCGGCGCCATCCTGCGTTCGGCCGCCGCCTTCGGCGCACGTGCGGTGATCGTGACCGACCGCCATGCGCCGGAAGCCACCGGCGCGCTGGCCAAGGCGGCCAGCGGCGGACTGGAAGTCGTGCCGCTGATCCGGGTGACCAACCTGTCGCGCGCCCTCGACCTGCTGGCCGAATACGGCTTCTGGCGTGTCGGCCTGGAAATGGAAACCGACAAGAGCCTGGCCGAGGCGGTCAACGACATCAAACGTGTCGCGCTGGTGCTGGGTGCGGAAGATGAAGGCCTGCGCCGGCTCACGCGCGAGAAATGCGATTTTCTCGCCAAGCTGCCGATGACCGGCGCGGTGGAAAGCCTGAACGTGTCGGCCGCCGCAGCCGTCGCGCTTTACGAATGCGCGCGCGGCTAACCACACCGAACGACAAGTGCCATAAGCGGCCGCAGCAGGGGAAGCGATGAATATCCAGGAGTATGAGAAGCTCAACCCCTTTGCGGCACTGGAACATCAGGGGCGCAAGCTGGTCTACCTGATCCCCAACTCGATGTGCCTGATGCGCGCCGAGACGCTGTTCACCAAGGAGCCCAGCACGATCGGCTGGCTCGACAGCATTCCGACCGGCGCGGTGTATCTCGATGTCGGTGCCAATGTCGGCATGTATGTCGTCTATGCTGGCGTGATCCGCCAGGCGCGGGTATTTGCCTTCGAGCCCGAGGCGCAGAATTACGCCCTGCTCCAGCGCAACATCCAGGCCAACCGTCTCGGTACCCTGGCTGTCGCCTGGTGCGCCGCGCTGTCGGATACAGAAGCCTTCGACCGCATCCATCTCAGCCAGTTCCTCACCGGCGGCTCCTGCCATTCCTTCGGCGAAGCGCTCGACCCTTATCTGAAAGAGCGCAAGCCGGCTTTCGTGCAGGGCTGCTATGCCACTACCATCGACAAGCTGGTGCAGACCGGTGTGATGCCGGTGCCGCACTATATCAAGATCGATGTCGATGGTTTCGAGCACAAGGTGATCAAGGGCGCGGCAGATACGCTGCAGGATCCTGCTGTCGCCTCGCTGCTGATCGAGATCAATCCGGCGCTGCCCGAGCATCGCTGGATCATCGAATACCTCAATGGGATGGGCTTCCGTCACGACGAAAAGCAGGTGGCCGAGGCCGAGCGCAAGGAAGGCTATTTCAAAGGGGTCGCCGAGTATGTTTTCCGCCGCTAAGCTGCATGTGATGTATCAGGTGCTGAATGCACCGGTGCGGCGCTTCCCCTTTCCGCATCTCTATGTCGAGAACGTGTTTCCGGCCGATTTCTATGCCGAAATCCGCCGCAACATGATCGAGGACGCAGCCTATAGCCGCCTGGTCGACAGCGGCCGGGTGGGAAAAGGCTACAGCGGCGCGCGCTTCAGCCTGTTCCCCGAAGAGCTGGAACAGAATGTCGCGGACAGCGCAAAAAAGCAGTTCTGGAAGTCGGTCTTCGAAACCTTCGGCAACGCCGAGTTCGGCCAGATCTGGCTGTCGGTGTTCGGCCCGACCATCAATGAGAAGTTCAAGACCCTGCCGAAAGCGCTGAGCGGCGACCGGCCGGTGAATGAAATCCCGCTGCTGAACGAAATCTTCCTGATGCGGGACCGCACCACCTACTCGCTCGGCCCGCACACGGATACGCCGCGCAAGGTGGTATCCGTGCTGTTTTATCTGCCGCCCGACGAGGCCATGATCGACCTGGGCACGTCAGTGTATGTTCCGAAGGATCGCCGCTTTGCCTGCCAGACCGGACGGCATCATGCCTTCGACCTGTTCGACCTGGTCGCGACCATGCCCTACAAGCCCAACAGCATGATCGCCTTCCCGCAGTCGCCGCGCAGCTTCCACGGCGTCGAGCCGCTGGAGAAGGCCGATGCGCTGCGCGACCTGCTGCTGTTCGATTTGAAGATTCAGCCGCCGGACCCGGCGGCTTAATCCCGGCTTACGAGGACGAACCGTCGCCCATTTGCGACTGCAGGTAATTCTGCAGGCCGACCTTCTCGATCAGATCGAGCTGGGTTTCCAGGTGGTCGATATGCTCTTCGGTGTCGTCGAGAATCCCGGTGAGCATTTCACGGGTGACGTAATCCTGCACGCCCTCGCAATGGCTGATCGCGGCGATCAGATCGCCACGGCCCTTGCGCTCGAGATCCAGGTTGGCCGACAGGCCTTCCGGCACGGTCTCGCCGATCTTGAGCTTGCCGAGATCCTGCAGATTGGGAATGCCGTCCAGCAGCAGCACGCGCTCGATGATCTTGTCGGCGTGCTTCATCTCCTCGATCGACTCTTTGTACTCATGGTGACCGAGCCGCTCGAAGCCCCAGCTCTTCCACATGCGGGCATGCAGGAAATACTGGTTGATCGCAGTCAGCTCGTTCTTCAGCACGCCGTTGAGATGCTGGATAACCTTCTTGTCGCCCTTCATGGGAAACTCCTCATGCTGAAAAGCGCGACTCGCTAATGAGTGCGCGACTTGGCACGAGGCTTACGCCCAGGGTTTCAAAGGCTCAAGAAAAATGCATGAAATTACGAGTTACTCGCAAAGAAAACCGTGTTTTTAATTCAGTTTCTCTGCAACTTCCTCTCAATTGCCGCGCGACTGCGGATGATGCGCAACACGGTACGCATAGAGAGCACAACGCCAAGGCTGGCTGCTACAAACAGCGCAAACTCCAGCGGGCTGCCGTTCATCAGTCGGCGCCTTCCATTTCGGCCATCGCGCCGGCCGGAATCAGCATGGCGCCACCATGCTGCGCCTCGCGATGTTCATGCAGCATACAGCGCACATCCGGCACGCATTTGCCGCATTGCGGACGGTCAGCCAGATGACGATAGACTGCGGCAACCGACTTGCAGCCGTGACTGATGGCGCCGCGCACATCGCGATCGGTGAAGCCGTGACAGAGACAGATATACATGGCTGCCCTCGCCTTCAGTGCATGCGCATGGCGGCGACAGGCCGCAGCATCGCGCTGCGCGTGCCGTTGCGGGGCCGCGTGCGATACGGCAGGTCATGGCCGCTGCCGGTCAGGCATTCGGCGAATACATCGAGCGCAGCGACGAAATCATCGACGCCGGCAGCCCGCACCAGCCACTGCGCCATCGCCCGCGCCGCGGCCTGCGCGCCATTCTGCAGGGCGGCAACAATGGAAAGCATGCAGACCTCGTCGGCGCCGAGACAGGCACAGCAGGGCTGGTGATAGACGATGGTGCGGCGGGCATGGCGCGTCAGGTCGCTGAGGGCGCCATCCAGCGCCACCAGGGCGGGGCGCGCTTCGCTGCGGCGGAACTGGCGGTCGAATTCACGCGCCAGCAGCGGCAGATGCTCGCGGCCCGAGACCCAGCGGCGGAAGGCCCAGAGCACCAGGCGCTCGCCCTCGTTCAGCTCCTGCACGCTGGTCGGCCAGTGGCCAGACGGACTCTGTTCGTTTCGACTTTCGGCCCCGGCAAACTCACGCATCGACACGCGGCACCCCATCCTGCAAGTCTGAACTGGTCCTGCAAATCATTCGCAGAGACAGTTTTAGCTAACTTGCGAGTGATTATCAAGTGCCTTCTGCGGCGCGGAAACCGCCGTTTCCCGCGCCGGTGTCATTTCAGGGGCGGTTTACCAGACGCCGAACAGGATGCCGCGCGCCTTGGCGGTGCCGGTGCGCTTTTCCACCTCGGCATCCGACAGCGTGGTGCGGATGCGGCGCTGGCGCAGCCAGTCGAACAGCCGTGCGGCCAGGTCCGCCCGGGTCGCCGCATGGGCCGGGCTCTCGCCCAGATCGGTGTATTCGCCGGGATCGTCCTGCAGATCGAACAGCTGCGGCCGGAAACCGTCATAGGCGATGTACTTCCAGCGGTCGGTGCGCACCATGTAGGCGCGCGCGCGGTCCGGCGGCAGATTCAGGATCTGCCGCGCCGGGCGAAAGGCATAATCGCATTCGCTGAAAGCGGCATCGCGCCAGGGCGCCGCGCTCTGTCCGAACAGACGCGGCAGCAGCGAGAGGCCTTCCAGACGGTGCGGCTGCGGCACGCCACCCGCAGCCGCCACAAACGTCGGAATCAGGTCGATGGCCTCGACGAAGGCATGGTCCACCCTGCCCCGCGTCGCATCGGCGGCGGCGTCGGGATGATAGACGATCATCGGGATGCGCACGCTTTCCTCGTGGAACAGTTCCTTCTCGCCGAGCCAGTGATCGCCAAGATAGTCGCCATGGTCGCTGGTCAGCACGATCAGCGTATCCTCCATGCGGCCGGAGGATTCGAGGAAGGCGAACAGGCGGCCGAGATGGTCGTCGAGCTGCTTCACCAGTCCCATATAGGCCGGGATCACGGTCTCGCGCACGTCGTCGCGACTGAAATTCACCGACTCCTCATGCTGCATGAAGGCATCCACTACCGGATGCGGATTCTGCCGCTCGGCCGCACGCCTGTGCGCCGGCAGAATCTGGTCGATGCCATACATGTTGTGATATGGCGCCGGCGCGATATAGGGCCAGTGCGGCTTGATGTAGCTGAGATGCAGGCACCAGGGCTGATCGCCGGACTCGCGGATGAAGTCCATCGCCCGGTCGGTCATGTAGGGTGTTTCGGAATCCTCTTCGCGGATGCGCGCCGGCAGGTTGGCATTGCGCATATACCAGCCGCTGAGGATTTCGCCATCCGGCCCCTCGGCGGCATTGGCGAAATCATGCCATGGATTGTCCGAGACATAGCCCTTGTTGCGCAGCCAGGTGTTATAGGCCAGGTCGGGATCGAGCAATTGGTTCGGATGCAGGCCGTCGTCGCGTTCGAACGGCTCGAAACCGCATTCGGAAATCAGTACGCCCAGCGAGGAGTTCGGATCGACACCGAGCCGCTTCATCCCTTCATCGTCGCTTTTCATATGGGTCTTGCCGACCAGTGCCACGCGATAGCCCAGCGGCCGCAGATAGTCGCCCAGCGTCAGTTCGGTGGCGCGCAGCGGCACGTTGTTGTAGGTCGCGCCATGGCTCGTCATGTAGCGGCCGGTATAGAAGGACATGCGCGACGGCCCGCAGACCGGCGCCTGGCAATAGGCGCGGTCGAACAGCACGCCTTTCTTTGCCAGCCCGTCGATATGCGGGGTCTTCAGCGTGGGATGATGGGTGCAGGACAGATAATCGGCCCGCAACTGATCGGCCATGATGAACAGGATATTACGAACGGCAGCCATGATCTCGCACAGGTGATACTGGATATGAAGACAGTCGCGCCGGTCAGTTCTCCGGCTTGAAACCCGATGCCGCCACGGCCGGCGCCCAAGCAGCGGAATCACGCTGCAGGATCACGCGCAGTTCCTCAGCACTGGTGCCGGTGGGCTGCAGACCGAGATTGGCGATTTTGTCGCGCAGCTCCGGCGTCTTCAGGGCGGCAACGAGAATATCGCTATACCGTTTGATCACCTCGGCCGGCGTACCGGCTGGCGCAAACATGCCATACCAGGTGTCGCCCTGAATCTTGTAGCCGCTCTCGATGAAGGTCGGCACATCGGGCAGGAAAGGCGACCGTTCCGTGCCCGACGTGGCGATCACGCGAATTTTGCCGGCCTTGTGCAGGCTCATCAAATCGGGCGTGGTGCTCAGCACCATCGGCAGCTGGCCGCCGGCCAGGTCGGCGATCGCACCGGCCGATCCCTTGTATCCGACATGCTGCAGCTCGATGCCCGCCGCCTGGCCGACCAGCACCATGAAGAAATGCGGCAGCGTGCCGGCACCGGGCGTGCCGTAATTCGCCTGCGCCGGATTGGCCTTGCACCAGGCGACCAGCTCCTTGACCGACTTCACCGGCAACGCGGTGCCAACCGCAAGCGCGAAGTCCATGGTGCTGACCTGCGAGACCGGCGCGAGGTCCTTGATCGGATCGTAGCCGAGGTTGCTGTAGACATGCTGGTAGACGGCGACCGGCGCAATCGGCGTCAGCAGCAGCGTCTTGCCGTCGGGCGCCGCCGTTTTCACCGCCTGCACGCCGATGCGACCGGCAGCACCGGTGCGGTTGTCGACGATCACCGGCTGGTCAAGGCCGATGCGCAGCTGGTCGGCCAGAAGCCGTGCCAGGGCGTCGCCCGAGCCGCCGGCCGTGAAGGGGAAGACGATCCGCATCGGCTGGGCCGCGATCTGGGCCATGGCGCGGCCTGAAACCGATGCGATGGCTGCAGCAGCAGCCGTGTATGCCATCATGGATCGACGGGTGATCATCGTGTTTTCCTCCCGGTATGGCCAACTGACGTGGCTGTTGGCGACAGAGTGAACCGCGCGGCCGCCCAGCAAAACCGTCTTTCACCAATGTTTCACCTGGTGTAACACTGGCGGCCGGGAGGCCCCATGCAGGCCAGCGTAAAATCGATCCGCGCCCTGGCGCGCGGCCTGGATGTGTTCAAGGCGCTGCACAATCACCGCAGCGCCAGCCTGCAGGACCTGCATGACGAAACCGGACTGGCCAAGCCAACCCTGCTGCGCATCCTGAAAACACTGGAGGAAGGTGGGGTTGCCCGCCGCTCCACCAGAGACGGCCGTTATCGTGTCAGTGCCAGCGTGCGGTTCTTCGGACAGAATCTCGGCATGGAAGACGCCATCGCCGAACAGGCCGCCCCGGTGCTGGACCGGCTGTGCCGCGACATGCTCTGGCCGTCGGATATCGGCGTCTACAAGGATGGCGCCATGGAGATTCTGGAAAGCAGCCGGCACCAGACCCCCTTCATGGTGAACCGCGATCGCATCGGTTTTCGCGTCCATATGCTGATGAGCGCCATGGGGCGCGCCTATCTCGCGTTCAGCCCGGCTGCCGAACGGCGCACAATCCTCACACGGCTGAGCCGCTCCGGCGATCCGTATGACCATGCCGCCCGCAATCCGTCTGCCGTGCTGGCCGATCTGGCGCGTGATCGCGCACGCGGCTATGCCGTGCGCGAGGCCGGCTATGGCCGCTGGGGCATCGCCGAGCGCAGCCAGGCCGATGCCATCGCCGTGCCGGTGCTGCAGGGCAAGCGCGTGCTGGCCTGCCTGAGCCTGGCCTGGGCCGCCGGCGCCACCACGCGGGCCGAGATGGTGGCCCGGCATCTGGGCCGTTTGCAGGATGCCGCTGCTGAAATCGCCGGCCGCGTTGCCGCCCCGGCCCCGTGACCAGCACAACGAAGGCGCCGGAATTGTGCGATTTTCCCGCCACTGCCGCCGGATCGGCTTGCCCGCCGCCAGCGGCTCACGTAAACAGTCGCCGGACGCCTTGTCCGGGCCGGATTAGCTCAGCGGTAGAGCAGCGGTTTTGTAAACCGAAGGTCGGGGGTTCAATCCCCTCATCCGGCACCATCCATTAAAGGCCAGTCACTTCGCTGATTGGCTTTTTTTGTACTTGCAGTTATTGCGCGTTTGTTCTTTTTTGTACCTTTTTGTGGACACTTGGGGAACATTGGCTGCGGAAAGACCGCAGACTCAAAAACGCCCCCAATTTGGAAACCGCCCTGCAAGGCGGCGCTTATAACATCGATTAAAGGCGGAATTGACCTAACGCGGGTTTCTCATGGCATATCATTGTGTATCTGGATCAAGTTTAGATTGTGAGCGCAACACCAATATGCGTTCAAAAGAATTCATTGGGGACAAATATGACGCACGCGTTATTAACCGCCGCACAAGTTAAAGCGCTACATGAATATCTAACTAAAATTTTTGAACATGAGAATGACCCCATCTCGCCCCCGGGCATCAAATCTAACGATCTACTTGAATCCGCTTGCTCAAGGCCATTCATCTCAATAGGCGGAATCTACAAGTACGATACATTTGAAAAGCAACTTGCCGCGCTTTTTCAATCTTTGTCCAAAAATCATCCTTTCCACAATGGAAACAAAAGGGCCGCATTGGTCTCTCTTCTTACGGCACTTTATAAAGAAGGCCGAATAATAAAAATGAATGTAACGGATGATGACTTATACAAGTTCGTCTTGGACGTTACGGCCGACTCTTTTCCCACTGAGAATCACAAATTGAGTCCAGACGAAGTCGTCGGTCAAATAGCGCGATGGATCAGGAGCAATTCCATCGCAAGAACACACAGTACGAGTGATATGGACACTTCAGATTTCCTAAGGAAATGCGAAGAGGCGGGCGCGCTTGTCGTAGAGCGAAAAAGAAGTAATGCTTATTTCGTACTCAACGGACAACAGAGCATTCGTATTAGTAGGTCAACCAGACGAATTGGTGGCAAAGCAGTAATGAAATTTCTTGCTGTGTTAAAACTGAGTGAGAGTTCAACCGGTTTTTCTAGGATTGAATTTGAAACCGGCGTTACCGAAGCTCGAGAGCAAATTTATCGGTTCATCGTCGCCCTTCGGCGACTTGCTAGAACATGAGCGGCTTATAGGTCCGCCCTCATCCGGCACCATTTTCCCGTTTTGCTCAGCCCTTGGGGTCGAGCACCGGTTCGCCCATCACGAACCAGGCTTTGGCGATGCGGCCGCCCCTCACCTCGTAGATGCCGATCACATCCACCTGGCCCGGCCCGTCCGGGAAGCTGCGCGTCACCACCTCGCGGTCGACCACGGTATTGCCCACCGTCATGCGCTGAACCAGGCGGCCGAACAGGTTGGGCTCCTGGAACCGCAGCACATGGCGCGCACGGATTGCGGCGGCACCATTGGCCAACAGCGTATCGGGATGGGCAAAGACCTGGGCATCCTCGGCCCAGAAAGCCATGAAGGCATCGATGTCCTTCGCGTTATAGGCATCGAGCTGGCCCTGAACGATCGCTTCACTCTGCGCTGACATCACCGGCATTCCATCGTGGTTTTCTGCCGGCACTCTAGCGAGCGCCAGCAGAAACGAAACAGCGGAATTGTCGGCATGCAATATGCGGCCGATATCCGGTGGGCTATTCGCCGAGCAGCAGATCCTTGGCGCGGTTGATCTGCGCCGCCAGGAAGGTCGAGCCGCCCTGGTCGGGATGGAATTTCTTCATCAGGCGGCGATGGGCACTGCGGATATCCGCATCGCTGGCACCCGGCGGCAGACCCAGCACCTCCCAGGCCTGTTCGCGCGTCATCGCGCCGCTGCTGGCCGCCGATGCGGCCTCGCCGGCATCGCCCGCCCCTGTCTGACCCTGGGTTGCCCGCTCACGCCAGTCTTCGCCGATGCTGCGATCCAGATAGGCCTCCAGCAGGGCGGCGGCCTGGTTGTCGCTGGCGCGGCAGTCGCGCAGCAGCAGGATCAGGTCTTCAAAACTGAGCGACGACAGTCGTCGCCCGGCATGGCGGCCCTGCAGCACATCGCCATCCATGCGTCCGGTGGCGTGATCAAGCTGCATGCGCAGCCAGCCGGTCTCGACCGTGGACTGCTGGCCCGCGCCGGGGCCATTGCTGCCATCGGGATCGGCATAGCCGGTGCGGGCGCGCTGCCAGCCGCTGCCCAGACCGCGACCGCCGAACAGGTGGCTGAACGGCAGCAGGCTGCGCGGCAGATAGCCAAGTGAAAACGCCGCCACCGCGCCCAGCATCATCGCCACATCGATGCGGCCGCGGATCAGGAAGAACAGCGCCAGGCCGCCGCAGATCACGGCACCGCCGATCTTCAATACGCGGGCGAGGAATTTCGGATCGGCTTTGACAAAACCGCGTGCGCCCACCAGCAGCAGGATCAGGCCGACAACACCCAGCGCGAGATAGGCGATCATGGCTTACCGCATCTGCCCGATCAGGGCGCGCACTTCGCGGCCCGATCCGGCGGCGAAATTCTCCAGCGCGCGATAGCCGCCGGCGGCATAGACGGCCACGGCCGACAGCAACTCGCGCAGGGTGGCGGC
>NZ_CALRUC010000132.1:0-11101 GCF_943371255.1 Ferrovibrio terrae
CCCGGCGTGATCGCTGAACTTGAGGCCCAGGGCTTCTCCAGCTTCGACCTTCTCGACGTCGATGACGTGACCATGGGCGCCTACATCCGTAACACCCTGCGGGTCGACAAGAACACCGCCCGGGAAGATGCACTGTTCGACATCTACCGGGTCATGCGCCCGGGCGAGCCCCCGACCGTCGAGGCGGCGGAGGCCATGTTCAAGTCACTGTTCTTCGACTCTGAACGCTATGACCTGTCGTCAGTCGGCCGCGTGAAGATGAACATGCGACTGGAACTGGACTGCCCCGATGACGTCCGCGTGCTTCGCAAGGACGACATCCTGGCGGTCCTCAAGACCCTGGTCGGCCTCCGGGACGGCCGCGGCGAGATCGACGACATCGACAACCTCGGCAACCGCCGGGTGCGCTCGGTGGGCGAACTCCTGGAGAACCAATACCGGGTCGGCCTGCTGCGCATGGAGCGCGCCATCAAGGAGCGCATGAGCTCTGTCGACATCGACACGGTGATGCCGCACGACCTGATCAACGCCAAGCCGGCGGCGGCGGCAGTGCGCGAGTTCTTCGGCTCGTCCCAGCTGTCCCAGTTTATGGACCAGACCAACCCGCTGTCGGAAATCACCCACAAGCGTCGCCTCTCGGCGCTTGGCCCGGGCGGTCTGACCCGTGAGCGCGCCGGCTTCGAGGTGCGCGACGTGCATCCGACGCATTACGGCCGCATCTGCCCGATTGAGACGCCGGAAGGCCCGAATATCGGTCTGATCAATTCGCTGGCGACTTATGCGCGCGTCAACCAGTACGGCTTCATCGAGAGCCCGTACCGCCGCGTGCGCGACGGCAAGGTCACCGACGAGGTGATCTACCTGACCGCGATGGAAGAGGGCAAGTACACCATCGCCCAGGCCAATGCGGAAGTGGATGCCAAGGGCAAGCTGGCCGGCGACCTGGTCTCCTGCCGCCGTAACGGCGACTTCGTCATGGTGCGCCCTGAAGGCATCGACTTCATGGACGTGTCGCCCAAGCAGCTGGTGTCTGTCGCCGCGGCGCTGATCCCGTTCCTTGAGAACGACGACGCCAACCGCGCGCTGATGGGCTCGAACATGCAGCGTCAGGCCGTGCCGCTGGTGCGCGCCGAGGCGCCGCTGGTCGGTACCGGCATGGAAGAGGTCGTGGCCCGCGATTCCGGCGCCACCATCGTCGCCAAGCGCACCGGTGTGGTCGACCAGATCGATGGTACCCGTATCGTCGTGCGTGTCTCGGAAGAGACCGACATGTCGAAGTCCAACGTCGACATCTACAAGCTGCTGAAGTTCCAGCGTTCGAACCAGAATACCTGCATCACCCAGCGTCCGCTGGTGAAGGTGGGCGATCAGGTTCAGGCCGGCGACATCATCGGCGACGGTCCCTCCACCGAGCTGGGCGAGCTGGCACTGGGCCGTAACGTGCTCGTCGCCTTCATGCCGTGGAATGGCTACAACTTCGAAGATTCGATCCTGATCTCGGAGCGCATCGCCAAGGACGACGTCTTCACCTCGATCCATATCGAGGAATTCGAAGTCATGGCCCGCGACACCAAGCTCGGGCCTGAGGAAATCACCCGCGACATCCCGAACGTGGGCGAGGAAGGCCTCAAGAATCTCGACGAGGCCGGCATCGTCTATATCGGCGCCGAAGTGCATCCGGGCGACATCATGGTCGGCAAGATCACGCCGAAGGGCGAAAGCCCGATGACGCCGGAAGAGAAGCTGCTGCGCGCCATCTTCGGCGAAAAGGCTTCCGATGTGCGCGACAGTAGCTTGCGCGTGCCGCCGGGTGTTTCCGGTACGGTCGTGGAAGTGCGCGTCTTCTCCCGCCACGGCGTTGAGAAGGACGAACGTGCGCTCGCCATCGAGCGCGCCGAAATCGAGCGCCTGGCCAAGGACCGAGACGACGAGAAGGCGATCATCGAACGCTCCATCTTTGCCCGTCTGCATGAGCTGCTGCTCGGCAAGCAGGCCGACAAGGGCCCGAAGGGCTTCAAGGATGGCGGCAAGATCACCGAAGAAGTTCTGCATGAGCTGACCCCCGGCCAGTGGTGGCAGATCAGCGTCAAGAACGAAAAGAACATGGCCGACATCGAGGCCTTGAAGAAGCAGTATGACGCGGCGACCAACCGCATCCAGAAGCGCTTCGAGGACAAGGTGGAGAAGCTGCAGCGCGGCGACGAGCTGCCTCCTGGCGTGATGAAGATGGTCAAGGTCTTCGTGGCGGTGAAGCGCAAGCTGCAGCCCGGTGACAAGATGGCCGGCCGTCACGGCAACAAGGGTGTCGTCTCGCGCATCGTGCCTGAGGAGGATATCCCCTACCTCGAGGACGGCCAGCCGGTCGATATCGTGCTGAACCCGCTCGGCGTGCCTTCGCGCATGAATGTCGGTCAGATTCTCGAAACCCATCTCGGTTGGGCTTCGGCGGGTCTTGGCCGCCAGATCGGCGAGATGCTCGACAAGGTCAACCGCAATGCGGCCAAGTGCGAAGAACTGCGCCGCGTGCTGAAGGGCATCTATTCCAAGCAGGAATATGCCGACCGCATCGCCGACCTCTCGGACGATCAGCTGCTCGAGCTGAGTGCCAACCTGCGTCGTGGTGTGCCGATGGCCACCCCGGTGTTCGATGGCGCCCATGAGCCCGACATCGTGGAGATGCTGGAGAAGGCCAACTTCGATCCGTCGGGTCAGGTCACCCTGATCGATGGCCGTACCGGCGAGCCCTTCGACCGCAAGGTCACCGTGGGCTACATCTACATGCTGAAGCTGCATCACCTGGTCGACGACAAGATCCATGCCCGCTCGATCGGCCCCTACAGCCTCGTCACCCAGCAGCCGCTGGGCGGTAAGGCGCAGTTCGGCGGTCAGCGCTTCGGTGAAATGGAGGTCTGGGCTCTCCAGGCCTACGGCGCGGCTTACACCCTGCAGGAAATGCTGACTGTGAAGTCGGACGACGTTGCCGGCCGCTCGAAGGTTTACGAGTCGATCGTGCGCGGCGACACCAACTTCGAGGCCGGTATTCCGGAATCGTTCAACGTGCTGGTCAAGGAGATGCGGTCGCTCGGCTTGAATGTCGAGCTGTCGCAGCGCTCCTACTGATCGCCACGCACCCTTTCCTCCGATAGGAGACGATAGACATGAACGAACTTAGCAACGTTTTCGGCCAGCCGCAGAACGCCCAGGCTTTCGACCAGATCCAGATCTCGATCGCTTCGCCGGAGCGTATCCGCTCCTGGTCCTACGGCGAGATCAAGAAGCCTGAGACCATCAACTACCGCACCTTCAAGCCGGAGCGGGATGGCCTGTTCTGCGCCCGTATCTTTGGCCCGATCAAGGATTACGAGTGCCTGTGTGGCAAGTACAAGCGCATGAAGTATCGCGGCGTGATCTGCGAGAAGTGCGGCGTCGAAGTCACGCTGTCGAAGGTCCGGCGCGAGCGCATGGGCCATATCGAGCTGGCTTCGCCGGTGGCGCATATCTGGTTCCTCAAGTCGCTGCCCTCGCGCATCGGCCTGATGCTGGACATGACGCTGAAAGACCTCGAGCGCATCCTGTATTTCGAAAACTACGTCGTGGTCGAGCCGGGCCTCAGCCCGCTCAAGCAGTTCGACCTGCTGACCGAGGAACAGCTGTTCCGCGCCCAGGAAGAATATGGTGATGACAGCTTCGTCGCCAAGATCGGCGCCGAGGCCATCCGCGACCTGCTGATCGCACTCGACCTGGAAAAGACCCGCGAGGATATCCGCCAGGAGCTGGCCGAGACCACGTCGGAACTGAAGCCGAAGAAGCTGGTCAAGCGCCTCAAGCTGGTTGAAGCCTTCATCGACTCCGGCAACAAGCCGGAATGGATGGTGCTGACCGTGGTGCCGGTGATTCCGCCGGAACTGCGTCCGCTGGTGCCGCTGGACGGCGGCCGCTTCGCCACCTCGGATCTGAACGATCTGTATCGTCGCGTCATCAACCGCAACAACCGCCTGAAGCGCCTGATCGAGCTGCGTGCGCCCGACATCATCGTGCGTAACGAAAAGCGCATGCTGCAGGAAGCCGTCGACGCCCTGTTCGACAACGGCCGTCGCGGTCGTGTCATCACCGGCGCCAACAAGCGTCCGCTGAAGTCGCTCAGCGACATGCTGAAGGGCAAGCAGGGCCGCTTCCGCCAGAACCTGCTCGGCAAGCGCGTCGACTATTCCGGCCGTTCGGTCATCGTCGTCGGCCCGGAACTGAAGCTGCACCAGTGCGGCCTGCCGAAGAAGATGGCGCTCGAACTGTTCAAGCCCTTCATCTACTCCAAGCTTGAGCTGCGCGGCCTGGCCGCCACCGTCAAGATGGCGAAGAAGATGGTGGAGAAGGAGCGTCCGGAAGTCTGGGATATCCTCGAAGAGGTCATCCGCGAGCATCCGGTGCTGCTGAACCGTGCGCCGACCCTGCATCGTCTGGGCATCCAGGCGTTTGAGCCGACCCTGATCGAGGGCAAGGCGATCCAGCTGCATCCGCTGGTCTGCGCCGCCTTCAACGCCGACTTCGACGGTGACCAGATGGCGGTGCACGTGCCGCTGTCGCTGGAAGCCCAGCTCGAAGCCCGCGTGCTGATGATGTCGACCAACAACATCCTCAGCCCCGCCAACGGCAAGCCGATCATCGTGCCGTCGCAGGATATCGTGCTCGGCCTGTATTACACCACGATGGAGCGCAACAGCCCGCTGGGCGATGTCCTGAAGATGAAGGACATGAATGCGCTGCTGAAGGCCTGGGCCGAAGATGACGTCGTCATCTACGACGCCAAGACCCATGTGGAAGTGCCGAAGACTGCAGTGAAGGCCGAGCTGGAGCGTATCCTCCAGGGCGGCGCCATCGTTGAGAAGACCCCGGTCTTCTCGACCATCGCGGAAATCCAGCAGGCGCTGGATGCCAAGGCCATCACCCTGCATCACCGCATCAAGGCCCGCCTGAACACGGTGGACTCGGAAGGCGCCCCGATCGTTGCCCGCGTCACCACCACGCCCGGCCGCATGCTGCTGAGCGAGATCCTGCCGCGTCACAAGAACGTGCCGTTCCGGGTTATCAACCAGCAGCTGACCAAGAAGGAGATCACCAACGTCATCGACGTGGTGTATCGCCATTGCGGCCAGAAAGAGACCGTCATCTTCTGCGATCGCATGATGGCGCTCGGCTTCACCCGCGCCTTCAAGGCCGGCATTTCGTTCGGCAAGGACGACATGGTGGTGCCGTCGTCGAAGCTGAAGCATATCGACGACACCAAGAAGCTGGTCGGCGAATATGAGCAGCAGTACCAGGACGGCCTGATCACTCAGGGCGAGAAGTACAACAAGGTGGTCGATGCCTGGTCGCAGTGCACCGATCGCGTCGCCGACGAGATGATGAAGGTCATTCAGACCGACATCGACCAGGTCACCGGTCAGCGCAAGCCGATCAACTCGATCTGGATGATGGCGCATTCCGGCGCCCGTGGCTCGGCCGCCCAGATGAAGCAGCTCGCCGGCATGCGCGGCCTCATGGCCAAGCCGTCGGGCGAGATCATCGAGACGCCGATCATCTCGAACTTCAAGGAAGGCCTCACCGTGCTCGAGTATTTCAACTCGACCCACGGCGCCCGCAAGGGTCTGGCCGATACCGCCTTGAAGACCGCCAACTCGGGCTACCTGACCCGTCGCCTCGTCGACGTGGCGCAGGACTGCATCATCACCGAGGAAGATTGCGGCACCGAGCGCGGCCTGACCGTGCGCGAGGTCGTCGAAGGCGCCGAAGTGATCGCCACCCTTGGCGAGCGCATCCTCGGCCGCACCCCCAGCACGGATGTGAAGCATCCGCTGACGGGTGAGGTGCTGATGAAGGCCGGCGAACTGATCGAGGAAAAGGACGTCGACATCATCGAGACGGCCGGCGTGGAATCCATGCTGATCCGTTCGGTGCTGACCTGCGACTCCGAGACCGGCGTCTGCGGCAAGTGCTACGGCCGCGATCTGGCCCGCGGTACCAAGGTCAACATCGGTGAGGCTGTCGGCGTTATCGCCGCGCAGTCGATCGGTGAGCCGGGCACCCAGCTGACCATGCGTACCTTCCACATCGGCGGCACCGCCCAGGTGGCGGAGCAGTCGAGCCTGGAAGCCGCCTATGATGCGACCATCAAGGTTGCGAACCGCAACCTGGTGACCGACAGCCAGGGCCGCTTCGTGGTCATGGGGCGCAACTGTGAAGTCATCCTGGTCGACCAGAACGGCCGCGAGCGCGCCCGCCACAAGGTGCCTTACGGCGCCCGCCTGGTGGCTGACGAAGGCGGCAAGGTCAAGAAGGGCCAGCGCATCGCCGAATGGGATCCCTACACCCGTCCGGTCATCACCGAGCGCGAGGGCGTCGTGAACTATCGCGACCTCGTCGAAGGTGTGTCGATGCGTGAAGCGACCGACGAGTCGACCGGCATTTCCTACAAGGTCGTCTCCGACTGGAAGCAGAACCCGAAGGGCAGCGAGCTGCGTCCGCGCATCACGCTGCGCAACGACAAGGGCGAGATCCTCATGCTCGTCAGTGGTTCCGAGGCCCGCTACTACCTCTCGGCCGACGCCATTCTGTCGGTTGAGGATGGCGCCCAGGTCCATGCCGGCGACGTGCTGGCGCGTATCCCGGTGGAAGGCACCAAGACCCGCGACATCACGGGCGGTCTGCCGCGCGTGGCGGAGCTGTTCGAAGCGCGTCGTCCGAAGGATCACGCGGTCATCGCGGAAATCGACGGCCGCGTCGAGTTCGGCAAGGATTACAAGGCCAAGCGCCGCCTGATCCTGAAGCCGACCGAAGAGGGCGTCGATCCGGTCGAATACCTGATCCCGAAGGGCAAGCAGATTGCCGTTCAGGAAGGCGACTTCGTGCGCGTCGGCGACCATCTGCTCGATGGCAACCCGGCACCGCACGACATCCTCAAGGTGCTCGGCATTGAGGCGCTGGCCAACTATCTCGTCAACGAGATCCAGGAGGTCTATCGTCTGCAGGGCGTGAAGATCAACGACAAGCACATCGAGGTGATTTGCCGCCAGATGCTGCAGAAGATCGAGATCATCGACCCGGCGGAAACCACCTTCCTGATCGGCGAGCAGGTCGACCGCAGCGAGTTCGAAGAGGTGAATGCCAAGACCGAAGCCGAAGGCCGCAAGGTGGCCAAGGGCATGCCGGTCCTGCTCGGCATCACCAAGGCGAGCCTGCAGACCCGGTCGTTCTTCTCGGCGGCCTCGTTCCAGGAGACCACCCGCGTGCTCACCGAAGCTGCCGTCGGCGGCAAGGTCGACAAGCTGATCGGTCTGAAGGAAAACGTGATCGTCGGCCGCCTGATCCCGGTCGGCACCGGCGCGATCATGAACCGCATGAAGGGCCTGGCTGCCCAGCGCGACCGCGATTTCGCCGATGCGCTGGAAAGCGAACTGCAGGCTGCCGTCGGCGACGCCGCCGAATAAGCCGAACTGTCATCTTTACAGAAAAGGGCGACCCGCAAGGTCGCCCTTTTTTTGCCCGCGCCAATCGGCTAACCATACTCAGGGTTGAGCAAGATTGATTCGGGGGCACCATGCGTACCATGTTCGCAATCCTGGCACTGGCGCTGCTGGCGGGCTGTAACACGGTGAACAGCGGCTACAAGCCGTATCTCACCAACGAACAGATTGCCGCCCGCAAGGATCTGGTGCCCTTTACCGGCGATCCGAAAATCCGCGAAGTCGGGAATCCTTACGTCGAAATCCCCAAGATGCTTGAAGACGGCTACGGGATGATTGGCGAGAGCCGGTATGCCGACAACCTGATCGCGGGCCAGAACCTGCTGACCAAGGCGCGCGAGGTCAAGGCCGAGGTGGTCACCCGCTATCGTATCGGCAGTAACACCAGCTCCAGCATGGCGCCGATTTCGACCGGCAGCGGTGGCATGTTCTTCATGCCGATGACCAGCACGGTCGAATACTTTTCCGCCATCTTCTGGCAGCAGCGCAAACCGGTCGGCACCGGCGTGTATGTGCGTGACCTGACCCAGGAAGAAGCCATCAAGCGTGGCGATGCCAACGGGGCGGTGGTCAGCATTCTGGTCAAAGGCTTCGCCGGCGAGCGTGCCGGGCTGAAGGTTGGCGATGTGGTGACGCATATCGGCGGTGTCGAAGTCATCAACGCCAAAGACTCCGTCAAGCCCTTCGAGAACCGCACGGCATCCAGCATCGATTACCGGGTGCTGCGCGACGGCAAGCCGGTGACCATCGAAGTGCCGATTGATCCGATGCCGACGGAGTAACTGCTGCTGCCTTGCCGGCTGCCCGGAATCAGCTTAAGCCGGAAGCATGGACTGGCAGGATGAAGGCGTGGTTCTGAGCGTGCGCCATCATGGCGAGAGCGCCCGGATCGTGACATTGCTGACCGAGGCGCATGGGCGCCATGCCGGGCTGCTGCGCGGCAGCGGTGCCAGCCGCGGCGGCAGCATCCAGGTCGGCCAGATCGTGCGGGCCGACTGGCGCGCGCGGCTGTCGGAACAGCTCGGCTATTATGCACTCGAATCGCTCGGCCATCCCGGCGCCATGATGCTGGACGACCCGGCGCGGCTGGCGGCCTTGCGCGCCGCCTGCGCGCTGATCGACGCCGCCGTGTCGGAACGCGAACCGCATCCGAATCTTTTCGCTGCCACCCGCACACTGTTCACCCTGATGGCCGAGATGGACGACCCCGGCGACTGGGGTGCGCTCTATGTGCGCTGGGAAACCGGCCTGCTGGCCGAGATGGGCTATGGCATCGACCTGCAAAGCTGTGCCGCCACCGGCGCCACCGCCGATCTCACCCATGTGTCGCCGCGCACCGGCCGCGCGGTGTCGGCCGGTGCGGCGGCGCCCTATGCCGACCGCCTGCTGGTGCTGCCGGGCTTCCTGGTGCCGGGGCGGGGAAGTACCGATTCGATACCGGTCGATTCGCTGCAGGCCGTGCAGGATGGCCTCGCGCTCACCGGGCATTTCCTGGAAAACCGCCTGTTCGCCCAGTTGCATGCGGCCGTGCCTCAAGCCCGTGCACGGCTGCTGGAGATCCTGCGCGGCCAGGCGCAGACCCCGGCCCAAAAGTAGAAAGCCTGCGCCGTCTGGTGTAGAAAGCGCGTCATGAGCAAGCACCTGCCTCCCAAAGACGTTCCCGAAGATATCCGCAATGTGCCGCTGCCCGATGCGCTGTCCGAGCGCTATCTGGCCTATGCGCTCAGCACCATCACCTCGCGCTCGCTGCCCGATGCGCGCGACGGGCTGAAGCCGGTGCAGCGCCGCGTGCTGTTCGCCATGCGGCTGCTCAAGCTCGACCCCAGCGCCGGCTACAAGAAATGCGCCCGCGTCGTTGGCGACGTGATCGGTAAATACCATCCGCATGGCGACCAGTCGGTCTATGACGCGCTGGTGCGCCTGGCGCAGGATTTCGCCCAGCGCTACCCGCTGGTCGACGGCCAGGGCAACTTCGGCAATATCGACGGCGATAACGCCGCCGCCATGCGATACACCGAGGCGCGGCTCACCGAAGTCGCCAATGTGCTGCTCACCAACCTGGATGACGACACCGTCGATTTCCGCCCCAATTACGACGGCGAAAATGACGAACCGGTCGTGCTGCCGGCCGGCCTGCCGAATCTGCTGGCCAATGGCGCCAGCGGCATCGCGGTTGGCATGGCCACCTCGATCCCGCCGCACAATCTGCCCGAGCTGTGCGATGCGCTGCTGCATCTGATCAAGCATAAAAATGCCAGCATCGAAAAGCTGGTGGAATTCGTGCAGGGCCCGGATTTTCCCACCGGCGGCATCATGGTCGAGCCGCTGTCGAGCCGTATCGAATCCTACAAGACCGGCCGCGGCAGCTTCCGCCATCGTGCCAAATGGGAACAGGAAGAGCTGCCGCGCGGCATGTGGCAGATCGTCGTCACCGAAATTCCCTACCAGGTGCAGAAGTCCAAGCTGATCGAGCGCATCGCCGAACTGATCACCGAGCGCAAGGCGCCGCTGCTGGATGACGTGCGCGATGAATCGACCGAGGACGTGCGCCTGGTCATCATCCCAAAGAACAAGACCGTCGATCCGGCCGTGCTGATGGAAAGCCTGTTCCGCAGCACTGATCTGGAAACGCGCTTCCCGCTCAATCTCAATGTGCTGGATGGCGGCAAGCTGCCGCGCGTGATGAACCTGCGCGAGGCTTTGCAGGCCTATCTCGACCATCGCCATGAGGTGCTGGAGCGCAAGAGCCGGTATCGCCAGGGCAAGATCGAGCATCGCCTCGAAGTGCTCGACGGCTACCTGATCGCCTATCTCAATCTTGATGAGCTGATCGAGATCATCCGCCGGGAAGACGAGCCCAAGCCGGTGATGATGAAGCGCTTCAAGCTCAGCGATGTGCAGGCCGAAGCCATCCTCAATATGCGCCTGCGCAGTCTGCGCAGGCTGGAGGAGATGGAGCTGCGCGGCGAGCACAAGACGCTCTCCAAGGAGCTGGCCGAGCTGAAGAGCCTGCTCGGCGACGAGACCCTGCGCTGGGCCGCGATCAGCACGGAAATCCAGGAGCTGAAAAAGCAGTTCGGTCCGAAATCGGCACTGGGCAAGCGCCGCACCAAGATCGGCGATGCGCCGGTGATTTCGGAAGAGGCCTTCGAGGTGCTGGTCGAGCGCGAGCCGATCACCGTGATCTGCTCGGCCAAGGGCTGGATTCGCGCCATCAAGGGTCATGTCGCCGATGACGGCACCGCCACCTTCAAGGAAGGCGACAAGGGCCGCTTCTGGCTGCATGCCGAAACCACCGACAAGCTGCTGCTGTTCGGCACCAATGGTCGCGCTTACACGATCAATTGCGACAAGCTGCCGCGCGGCCGCGGCCATGGCGAGCCGGTGCGCCTGATGATCGACCTGGGCAACGACCAGGAGATCATTGACCTTATGAAATACCAGGGCGAGCGCAAATTCCTGGTCGCCAGCAGCGACGGGCGCGGCTTCGTCTGCCCCGAGGCCGAGATGCAGGCCGCCACCCGCACCGGCAAGCAGATCCTCAATGTGCAGGCGCCGGCCGAGGCCTGTGTCTGCAAGACCGT
>NZ_CALRUC010000133.1:0-11101 GCF_943371255.1 Ferrovibrio terrae
AGCATGGCGCGACGGGCATTGTCGGCGGCCAGGGCCCGGCAGATATCGTCGACGGCGCGGCAGGCATTGGCTGCATGATTCTCGTCGCGCTTGATCGCACCCCAGACCGCCATCACCGCATCGCCGATGAACTTGTCGACGATGCCGCCATGGGCCTCGATGCAGGCGGTCACCAGGGCGAAATGCTCGTTCAGGATATCGGCGGTTTCCTGCGCGCTGAGTTGCTCAGACATCGCGGTGAAGCCGACCAGGTCGGTGAACAGCACGGTCACGTCGCGCTGCTTGCTGGAGTTGATGGCATCTTCGCCCTCGCGCACCAGGCGATTGACCAGCTTGCGCGGCACATAGTTGCCGAACCAGCGCAATGCCGCATTGGCGGCATTGATCGCCTGGGCGGCATCGTCGAGTTCGCGCAGGCGGGTGCGTTCCAGCGGCGGGGTGTCGAAATCCAGGTTGCGCAGCCGGTTGGCGGCATCGCCGATGGCCAGCAGCGGCCGGCGGATCAGATAGCCAAGGCGCCATGCGACCAGCAGCGAGAGGATCAGGCTGATGCCGCCGACGATGGCGGAGAGCTGCAGGCGCTTGATTTCGGTTTCGATCTGGTCAAAGGCGAAATAGCGGCCGATCAGCCAGGGCCTGTCGCCATAGGCATTGAGGCGGCGGTAGACGAAAATCCACCGCCGGTCATCGGCCTCCACGATATGGGCGCCTTCGCTGCCCAGCATGGCGCGGGCCAGCGTGACATCGATGCGACCGCTCCAGATCTGCCGCAGCACCGGATCGTGAATATCCTTCAGCAGCGGCACCGGTTTTTCCATCGACAAAGCGTAGTCGTGGTTCAGCAGGGTGGGGTGCGCCAGCACGGCATCATCGCCGTGCAGAATGAAATTCACCGCCTCGCCATCGACGCTGTCGGTTTCCAGCAGTCGCGACAGGGTGCCGAGCGACACCACGGCCAGGGTTTCGCCGGCGAAGACGCCATCCACCACCACCGGTGCATGGGCATTGATCAGGGCCTGGCCGATCTCAGGATTCCAGATCAGGTCGCCCCAGCTGACCGGGTTGGCGTGTGCTTCCTTGCGGATGGCGGTGCCATAGAGCCGGCGCACCGCCTCGTCGCGCGCCGCCGTATCCGGATATGTCAGGATCGAGCCGTGCAATGCCTCGTAGCGCCCGCTGCCCAGCAGGCGCCCCACGCGGGTCGCAATCAGGTCATTGCGCAGCAGGCCGACGGCATCGACCTGCGGCAGGGCATCCAGCGTGGCGATCATGTAGTCGGTCAGACGGCCGACATCGTTCAGGCCGATCTGCTTGTTCTGCAGCTGCTGACGCAGGGCCTCCACCTGACGGGCGGCCGGATCAAGCTGCAGCTGGGTACGCTCGATCAGCCGGTTCACGATGCTGTCATTGCGGTCGCGCAGCAGGTCGACGGTGTTGAGGCGGCCGCTGACCAGGGCGATGCCGTAGGCGATGCCGGCGAGCAGCATCAGCATGCCGACGCCAAGCGTCAGCACGCGTGAAATCGACAGGCGCATCCTGTGGCGGCCGGTTTCTGGCGGCGGTGATACGGCTGGCAGAGAGTCGGTCAGTGGCAGGCCGGCAGCGACAGGCTGCTCACCCCTTGGTTCGGGCAAGGGCTTCGACCTGCTTGCGCAGTTCTTCCATCTGCTTCTTCAGCGTGTCGACCTCGACGGGATTCTCGCCCGCCGCGGCCTTTTCGCCAGCTGCCGCGACCGAGGATCTGTCGGCGTCGTTCATGCCGGCGACGAAGGGGTTGAACAGCGTCATGGCGCGCTGGAACATCGCCATGTTCTGGCGGCCCATTTCCTCGATGCTGCGGAACGGGAACATCTCGCCAAAGGACTCGGCCATATACTGCCGCATCTGGTCCTGGTTGCGCTGGAACGATGTCATCGAGATTTCCAGATAGCTCGGCACCAGGGTCTGCAGGCTGTCGCCATAGAAGGTGATCAGTCGACGGAGGAAGCCGATCGGCAACAGCTGCTGCCCGCCCTTGGATTCCTCTTCGAAAATGATCTGCGTGAGCACGCCGCGCGTGATGTCTTCGCCGGTTTTTGCATCTTCGACGAGGAAATCCTGACCGTCCTTCACCATCTGGCACAGGTTTTCGAGAGTCACGTAGGAAGACGTTGCCGTATTATACAGCCGGCGGTTCGCATATTTTTTGATCTTAATTGCTGGCGCTGCTGTCGTCTGGTCGGTCTCGGCCACGGTCCTGCGCTCCCTAGGATTGTTGCAGGGCATTTCACTCGTTATCGTTTGTGTACGCAAGTCTCTTGTGCGCTGCGAAAAGGTGGCTCCAAATCGCCACTTCGGTGTACGCTGCCGGCATGGACGATCCGAAGGCAAAAGCTGGCGGGGGCGATGCGCAGGCACTGGCGCAGCGCTTTCTCGACCTCTGGCAGGAGCAGGCCGGACTGCTGGCCACCGACCCGAAACTGGCGGAACTGTCGGCCAACTGGCTGACCCTGTGGCAGCAGGGGGCCCAGAAAGCCCAGCAGGCCGCCCAGACAGCAGCCACTCAAGCGGGAGGCGGACATGGCGCAACACCCGGAACCGCCCAAAGCAGATCGCCCGGAGCCACGTCTGGGGCCGCGTCCGCTGCCGCTGCATCTGGCCACGGCCAACCTGATGCTGCTGAGCTCGCTCGCCGTCTGGCCGATTGCGAAAGACGGCTTGTCGTATTGGAATCCGCACTTGCAGCCGCGCTTGGGCAGCCTGCTGCCAAGCCTCGCCAGCGTCGATCCAAATGAGTTCACTGCCGCGCTGATCAGCGCCGGTCTGGCGCGCATTGGCGCGATGACCGGTGGCATGCAGCGGTATCGCCGGCATGGGCGCCGTCGCGACCTGCCCGATCCGCCTGTCTTCTGGCGCGAAGGCAGCAGTCGCGTGCTCGCATATGGCGAGGCCGGTATGCCCGTGTTGCTGGTGCCGTCATTGGTCAACCGCGCCTATGTGCTGGATCTGGCCGAGGGGCAAAGCCTGGCGCGCTGGCTGCCCGGACAGGGGATGCGACCCTTCCTGCTCGACTGGGGCGATCCCGGCGAGGCCGAGCAGCGCTTCGATCTTGCCACCTATATCGCCCGCATCCGCCGCGCGCTTCAGCAGATCAAACGCGAAACCGGGCAGGTGCCGATCCTGCTGGGCTATTGCATGGGCGGCAATCTGGCATTGGCGGCAGCCTTGACGGCGCCCGACGATGTGGCGGCGCTGGCCCTGCTGGCCACGCCATGGGATTTTCATGCTGGCGGCACACATCAGGCAGCCCTGGTACAGGCTCTGGCACCGGCCCTGGTGCCGGCAGCGGCCGAGGACGGGCAGGCGCCGCCGATGCTGGAGGTCGACACGCTGCAGGGTTTCTTCTGGGCGCTCGATCCCTTCACGGCTCTGAAGAAGTTCACCCAGTTCGCCGCGATGCCCGAAGGCAGCGAAGCCGAGCGCCGCTTTGTCGCCATGGAAGACTGGCTGAATGACGGCGTGCCGCTGGCCGGACCGGTGGCCCGTGAATGCCTGCTCGGCTGGTATGGTGAAAACCAACCTGTGGCCAGACGCTGGCTGATCGATGGGCAGCCGGTGCTGCCGCAGAACTGGCGCAAGCCCACGCTGGTGGTTTTACCCGAGCGCGACAAGCTGGTGCCTAAAGAAGGGGCTGCCGCTTTACTGGCACAAATACCCCAGGCCAGCCGGCTAGACGCCCCCAGTGGCCATATCGGCATGGTGGTGGGGCCGCGTGCCGAGAGCGGTCTGTGGCAGCCGCTGGCGGCATGGCTGAATACGGCCGTGCCGCAGGCGGAAAAACATCTGCCTGCGAACAAGAAACGTGCAGTCCGGGTCCGTGCGACCAAAGTGCAGGCCTGAAGCGCGTTTTTGCACGCGGCGGGGCCTTGCCGCATTTGCGAAAAGGCCGGTATCGTTTACGCGATAACGCCTCGCCAAACATAAAGTCCGATCTATGGAGGACCCCATGACCGATATCGTCATCGCCAGCGCCGCGCGCACGCCGGTCGGCTCGTTCAACGGCGCGCTCAGCGGCGTGCCAGCCCATTATCTCGGCCAGGTCGCCATCGATGGCGCCCTGAAGCGCGCCGGCGTGCAGCCGAATGAGGTCAGCGAAGTGATCATGGGGCAGATCCTGACCGCCGCGCAGGGCCAGAACCCGGCCCGTCAGGCCTCGATCAATGCCGGCCTGCCGGTGGAAGTGCCGGCCTGGGGTGTCAACATGCTGTGCGGCTCCGGCCTGCGCGCAGTGGCGCTCGGCTTCCAGGCGGTGCGCAATGGCGACAGCGCCATCGTGGTCGCCGGCGGCCAGGAAAGCATGAGCCAGGCGCCGCATGCCGCATACCTGCGTGCCGGCCACAAGATGGGCGATCTCGGCTTCATCGACACCATGATCCGCGATGGCCTGTGGGATGCCTTCAACGGCTACCACATGGGCAACACGGCGGAGAACGTGGCCAAGCAGTTCCAGATCACCCGCGATCAGCAGGATGAATTCGCCGCCAAGAGCCAGAACAAGGCTGAGGCCGCGCAGAAGGCCGGCAGGTTCAAGGACGAGATCGTTCCCGTCACCATCAAGGGCCGCAAGGGCGACACCGTGGTGGAGAATGACGAATACATCCGTCACGGTTCCACCGTCGACGCCATGAAGGCGCTGCGGCCGGCTTTTGCCAAGGACGGCTCGGTCACGGCGGGCAATGCCTCGGGCATCAACGATGGTGCGGCAGCCGTGGTGCTGATGAGCGCCGAGGAAGCCAAGAAGCGCGGCGTGAAGCCGCTCGCCCGCATCGTCAGCTGGGCACAGTCGGGCGTCGATCCGTCCATCATGGGCACCGGCCCGATCCCGGCCTCGCGTGAGGCGCTGCGCAAGGCCGGCTGGAAGGCCAGCGATCTCGACCTGATCGAGGCCAACGAAGCCTTTGCCGCCCAGGCCTGCGCCGTGAACAAGGATATGGGCTGGGATACCGACAAGGTGAACGTCAATGGCGGCGCCATCGCCATTGGCCATCCGATCGGCGCCTCGGGCGCCCGTGTGCTGGTGACGCTGCTCTATGAAATGCAGCGCCGCGACGCCAAGAAGGGGCTTGCCACGCTGTGCATCGGCGGCGGTATGGGCATCGCCATGTGCGTCGCCCGCGACTAGCAATCAGGCAAAGGCCGGGAGGGGGTATCCCGGCCTTTGTTTTGTATCAATGCCATGCGGCGCACATCTGACATCATAAACGCCAGCCGCAATGGCAGATCAGAAAAGTCAAACAGGAGGAATATCCATGTCCCGCGTTGCGATTGTTACTGGCGGAACCCGAGGGATCGGTGCCGCGATTTCCAAGCTGCTGCACCAGAGCGGTTACAAGGTTGCGGCCAATTATGCCGGCAATACCGAGCGGGCCAAGGCCTTTGAGGCCGAGAGCGGGATCAGGGCCTACAAGTGGGATGTCGCCAATTACGAGGAATGCGTCGAAGGCGTGAAGAAGGTCGAACATGACCTCGGCCCGGTCGATGTGATCGTCAACAATGCGGGTATCACGCGCGACGGCACCATGCACAAGATGAGTCACGATCAGTGGCAGGCCGTGCTGGATACCAATCTCGGTGGTTGCTTCAACATGTGCCGCGCCACCATCGACGGCATGCGCGAGCGGGGCTTCGGCCGCATTGTCAACATCGGTTCGATCAATGGCCAGGCCGGCCAGTATGGCCAGGTCAACTACGCTGCAGCGAAGTCTGGCATCCATGGCTTCACCAAGGCGCTGGCACAGGAAGGTGCGGCGCGCGGCATCACCGTGAACGCCATCGCCCCAGGTTATATCGACACCGACATGGTATCGGCCGTGCCGGCCAATGTGCTGGAAAAGATCGTCGCCAAGATTCCGGTCGGCCGTCTCGGTCGGGCCGAGGAAATCGCGCGCGGCGTGCTGTTCCTGGTTGCCGATGAAGGTGGCTTCATCACCGGCTCGACTCTGAGCATCAATGGCGGCCAGCATATGTACTGATCCGCCCCGCAGGGTGTGACGCGATGGCCCGCAGCGCAAGCTGCGGGCCATTTTGTTTCACGATGTCGGATTGATTGGCGACAGCGCGGTGAGCAGGAAGCCGACCGAACCATCCTCGCGCAGGAAGGGCAGGGTCAGCCGCTCGACCTGCATGAATTCCCGGGTTGGAATCATGAAGGATGATCGACTGATATGGGGTTGTCCGGTTGCAATGGCGTGATTGAGCCGCTCGATGTTGAGACGGATTTCAGGGGTGTCGCCGATTTCATCAAGATAACGACTGGTCGGATCGAAGCCGAACATCTCGACGATGGCGGTGCCGGCCAGACGATAATAGAAGCGGAATGGATCGCCGCCCGGCAGGCCGGGATGCAATTCCATCAGGATCAGTCCGGGCAGGACCGATGGGGGCAGCGCCAGCGGATCGAGAACGGAACGCGGCGGCGGGCGGCCATCGGGCCCGCGACTGGCGGTCCAGAATTCAAGCAATCGAACCAGATTCGCGCTGATCAGTTCGACCTGCAGCATATTCGCGACGCCCCCATGCCCAACGGCGTTCTGCCAGCGTTGCATTGCGTTACCGCCAAGTAAAGGAAATCTGCCATTTGTGGTGGTTCCAGACGGCCAGGCTCACCGAGATTTGTCACAGCGAAACCAACATAAATTCGCCATGATCCATGCGCAGTCTGGTTTCATAGCAGCCAAGGAGGCTGTGCCATGAAAGCGCCGTTTGCTGTTGCCGCCCTATTCGCCATAGCTGCCGGAATTGCTCTGGCACCGCCCGCCAGAGCCGACAGTTACTCCTTCAGCTATTCCAGTGGCGGCTGGCATTCACGGCCATGGTATGGCCCCGGCCGGCACCACCATGGGCCACCGCGGCACTATCACTCATATAGCTATTCCTACTGGGACCGGCCCTATTATGGCCCGCCGGCCTATCGTCCCAGTGTGGTGATCGTGCAGCCGCCTCCGGTCGCTTATTACAGCGCGCCGCCGCCGGTAGTTTACGCGCCGTCGCCCTATGGCGGCCAGCTATCAGCCGTGCCGGCCTCGCCGGTATTCCGGACCACCAATGGGCAGTACTGCCGCGAATACCAGGCCGGCGTTACCGTAAATGGCGTGATGCAGCCGAGTTACGGCACCGCCTGCCTGATGCCCGATGGTGCCTGGCGCGTGGTGAACTGAGCCGCAGACCGGCCACACCATAGTCACGCCCAAATCGCCGCGCCGCCCTTAACTCTGCCTGCAGGTTCGACGGAGGAGAGCGGTGTGACGACATCCCGACAGAGCTATGTGAAACGTGGCAATCGCCGCATTGGCGGCTGGCTGTTTCCCTACAGTGCGCGGTTCATCGACATGCTGCTCGATCTGCAGCTTGAATGCGGGGTGCAGGGCGCCGTGGGTGAGATCGGCGTACATCATGGCAAGCTGTTCATCTTGCTTGCGCTCGGACGTCGCGTCGAAGAAGCCGCTTTTGCCATTGATGTCTTCGATCACCAGCATCTCAACCTTGACCGATCAGGCAAGGGCGATCGCGATGTTTTTCTCGCCAATGTCCGGCGATGGCTGGCCCGGCCCGATGCGATCCACATTCTGCAGCGTTCTTCGTTAAATGTAGCACCTGCCGATCTGTTGCAGGCCTGCGGTCCGGTACGGATAGCCTCTATCGATGGCGGTCATACGGAGGAGTGCGTGGTGAACGACCTGCTACTGGTCCAGGCGGTGCTGGCGCCGCGGGGCGTTGTCATCCTTGATGATAATTTCAACGAATTCTGGCCTGATGTGTCCTCCGGTGTTGCACGCTACCTGTTCGATCCTGCAGCGACGATGCGCCCTTTTGCCATCACCCCGAACAAGACCTATTTCGCGGCCACCGGGGATGTCGGCTTCTATCGTCGCCTGCTGCGCAGCCGTAACGCCTACTTTTTTGAAAAGACCGCGCGACTGTTCGGTTGCGATATCGATATCTTCGGCACCCAGGCCTATACCTTCTCCCTGAAACGGCGCGTGATCGAGCGGATACGGCATACCCCAGTCGCCCCTTATGCACGCGCCCTGCGGGCGACGATGCGGCGGCTGGCGCGCTGAAAACTGCGGCAAACCCGCAAACATTCCCGTAAGCTGCGACAAATCGCGCTGAACTTACCTGACTGGCGGCGTGTGATTGCGATCCGCATCGTGGCAAAATGGCCGGGCATCCTGTGGAGAATGCCTCATGTCCATATCTGTCGGCTCTCAGCCCATGATTGATGGCAAACCTGACACCCTCACGCAGGTGCAGCGCCGCCGGAAGCAGTTCGTGTTCGGCAGCGGCCTGCTGTTGCTGCTTGTCTTGCTGTTCACGGAATCGATATGGCCGTCCGCCGGCTGGCAGCATGAAGCCTGCGAGATGTTCGGCTACGGCCTGATTCTCGCCTGCATCGCCGGCCGCACCTGGTGCTCGCTGTATATCGGCGGCCGCAAGAAGAAGCTGCTGGTCGATGAGGGGCCCTATTCGATCAGCCGCAACCCGCTCTATCTGTTTTCCATGCTGGGTGGCGCAGGCGTTGGCCTGCAGGCCGGTAATGTGACGACAGGCCTGATCTTCGGCCTGTTCATATTTGCCGTCTTCAGCGTGGTGATCGTGCAGGAGGAGGCCTTCCTGAAGTCACGCTTCCCGGCTGAATTCGCCGCTTATGCCGCACAGGTGCCACGCTGGGGGCCGCGCCTGTCAGGCTGGCATTCAGCTGCCGAAATCCTGGTGCGGCCCCGCTTTGTGCTGACCACCTTCCGCGACGCGCTCTGGTTCATCGCGGCGATTCCGGTGATGGAGGGCATCGAACTGGCACAGGAGGCCGGTTGGCTGCCGGTGCTGTTGCAAATCCCCTGAGCCCAGTGGGTTGTGCATCGCAATAATATTGACAGACGGCGAAATAGCGATTGACGATCGTTGGTAAGGCAAACAATACTTCCTCATAACAAAAATATGGAGGAAGCCCACCATGCGCATTGTCACCTGTGCCGCCCTGCTTGCTTTGGCCGGCAGTGCCGCTTTGAATCCCGCTCTGGCCGCCGATCCGAAACCGGTCAAGGTCGGTGTGCTCAACGACATGTCCAGCGTCTACGCTGATTTCCAGGGCCCCGGCTCGGTGCTGGCCGCCCAGATGGCGGCGGAAGACTACATGAAGACCAGCAAGCGCAAGGTCGAAGTGGTCTTTGCCGATCACCAGAACAAGCCCGATGTCGGCGCCAATGTTGCACGGCAGTGGTATGACATCGACAAGGTTGACGTGATCGTCGATATCCCGCATTCCGCCGTGGCGCTCGCGGTCAACGAGATCGCACGCGACAAGAACAAGGCCGTGATCGGCTCGGGTGCCGGCAGCGGGGTGCTGACGGGCGAGCGCTGCTCGCCGAATTTCGTGCACTGGACCTATGATACCTGGTCCTACGGTCATTCGGCGGCGCGCGCAGCCTTTGCCCAGGGCGGCAAGAAGTGGTTCTTCCTCACAGCCGACTATGCCTTCGGCCATGACCTGGAAAAGCAGGCTTCTGATGAGGTCAAGGCGCTGGGCGGCAGCATTCTTGGCGCGGTGCGCCATCCGGTCGGCGCCAGCGACTTCAGTTCCTTCCTGCTGCAGGCGCAGTCCTCGGGTGCCGATGTGGTGGCCTTTGCCAATGCCGGTGGCGACCTGACCAATGCCCTGAAACAGGCGGCCGAGTTCGGCATGGCCGAGAAGCAGCGCATTGTCGGACTGATTTTCGGCATCACCAACGTGCCGGCGCTCGGCCTGAAGGCGGTGCAGGGCCTGCAGTCGGTGGCACCGTTCTACTGGGATATGAACGACGGTACCCGCGAGTGGTCGAAGCGCTTCCAGGCCCGTCATGCCAAGAAGATGATGCCGAATGACATGCATGCCGGCGTCTATGCCGGTGTCATGCATTACCTGAAGGGGGTCGACAAGGTGGGCGAGGCGACCGATGGCCGTGCCGTGGTGGCGGCGATGAAGGCGATCCCGACCGATGACCCGCTGTTTGGCAAGGGCAGCATTCGCATCGATGGCCGCAAGCTGCATCCGATGTATGTGCTGGAAGCCAAGAAGCCGGCGGAGTCGAAGGGCGACTGGGATTTCCTCAAGGTGGCGGCGACGGTACCGGCGGACAAGGCTTTCCGCCCGCTGTCTGAAGGCAATTGCCCGCTCGCCAAGTAAGCGCGGTTTGGTGTGTTGCGCCCGGCGCCGGATCACATCCGGCGCCGGCTGCGTTTCAGCCAGGTGGTTTGCCGATTGCAATGACAGGTTTTTAATGCTGCTGTAAGGTGCTTGAACAAACGGGTGTCAACGGGACGATTGTGTCATTGCAGCCGCCGGGTCCAGTCACCGACATTACGGCCTTCCGCCATGTGAAGGATCCGCTGCTGCACCAGTTTCTGGACTATTACCTGACTTTGCGACAGGGCGACCGGGTGCCACGGCGCAGCCAGGTTTCGCCGATGGATTTTCCCCGGCTGCTCAGCAATATCTTTCTCTATGAATGTGACACGACAGCACAGGATTTCCACCTGCGCCTTGCCGGCAGCCAGGTGGCCGAGATGCTGCAGACGATGAAGGCTGGCACGAAGATGTCGGATGTTTTCCCGCCCGATGTTTTCCCCATCGTCCTGCAGCGTTATCGCCGTGTCTGCACCGACCTTGCCGTCATGCACAATATCGGCAAGGTCTTTCATCTGATGGGCGGGACGGGCATGGGTGAACGCATTGTCATGCCGTTGCTCGACAATGCGGGCGTGCCGAGCTTCATCATCGGTGCCACGGTCTATATGCTGCCCAAGGACGAAATTCACGTGCCGCCGGGTCGTGAACCGCAGGTCGTGACCTACACACCCCTGTAAGACCGCCCTGGCAGGCGTGGATATGTATGAACGGTCACAGATGGGCTTCTGTGGCCTTTATTGCACCACCAGCTGCGTATATGCTTCGCGGAAATCCGCCAAGATGGCCCCATGACCGAGCAAGCTTCAGGAATCCGTCGCAAGTTGATCACGATCTTCTGCGCCGATGTGCAGGGCTACAGCGCGCTGGTCGAGCGCGATGAGGTTGGCACCGTCACAC
>NZ_CALRUC010000134.1:0-10994 GCF_943371255.1 Ferrovibrio terrae
AGGGTGCGAACCAGCGCATCCTGGCCGATCATCTCGGCGAAGTTGCTGGGGCGATATTTGCGCGCGAGAACGCGATAGGGCGCCGGCTGATTCATCCGTGTACCATGCCGTGCGCTGGGCGGAATTTAAAGAGGTGGGAGGCTGAACAACGACCCGAACGGAAACTCGTTACGGCTGCTTCCTTCCGGACCTGACCGGGTTGGCGAGGCGCTCGTCCGCCGCCAACCTCCCGGGCCTTATATCAAGCATCGGCCATCGGTTTTCAATGGGTAGGACGGTTGATTCCTTGGCGATTCGGGGGCGATTCGGGGGCCGAATTTCACAATCCCGGGCAATGGACGGGGCGGGCCGGATATGACAGCGTTTCGGCATGCTTAGCCCTGACAATCCGACATCGTCCCCCGCGCCAGCCAAGCGTGAGCGCCCGGTGGGCTTCACCGGCTCCCATCTCGACCGCGCCGGCAATCCGCGCCGCAAGCCCGACTGGCTGGCCGCCCAGCGCCGCCATGCCGAGGCCCGCTTCCTGGTGCTGCGCGAGCTGAAGGCCCTGGTGGATATCAGCCACAAGCCCGCCGCCATCCACTGGCTGGATACCGCCTGGGCCGATGCCCATGCGGCGCTACCCTGCATTTTCCTCGGCCTGGATGAAGACGACATCCCGCATTTTGCGCTGGATGGCGACAAGGACGACAGCACCGCCGCGCTGCATGGCGAGAGCGTGAAATTCATCGATGTGCGCTCGATTGCCGCCCAGCTGACGCCCGAGGAAGCGGCGATCCTGGCCCAGGCGCGCAGCCTGGTGGACTGGCACCAGCGCCACGGTTTCTGCGCCCAGTGCGGCAGCGCCACCGAGATGGGCGAGGCCGGCTATGTGCGCCGCTGCACCAGCCTGTCGTGCAATGCCTCGCATTTCCCGCGCACCGACCCCGTCGTCATCATGCTGGCGGTGCGGCGTGACGCAAAGACCGGCGAAGATATGGTGCTGCTCGGCCGGCAGGGCCGCATGGCGCCGGGCATGTATTCGGCGCTGGCCGGTTTCATGGAGCCGGGCGAAAGCATCGAGGAAGCCGTGCGCCGCGAGATCATGGAAGAATCCGGCGTGATCACCGGTGCGGTGCGCTACCTGATCTCGCAGCCCTGGCCCTTCCCCTCCTCGCTGATGATCGGCTGCATTGCCGAGGCGCTGGATGCCGAGATCACCGTGGACCATGACGAGCTGGAAGACGCGCGCTGGTTCAGCCGCACAGAAGCGGCCGCCATGCTGGAGCGCGGCAAGCAGCGCCTGCCGACGACCGAGACCAGCCCCGACGATCCGCCGTGGATGCCGCCGCCGCTGAGTCTCGCACATCAAATTGCCAAGCGGTGGCTGGCCGGGGCGTGATGCAGCCGCATCTGCTGGCCGAGATCGACAGCTATCACGCGCATGTCTATTTCGACGGCGCGGCGGAGCGCGAGACGGCCGCCTGGATCAGGGAGCGCGTCGCCGAGCGTTTCAGCGTTCAGCTCGGCCGCTGGCATGACGCACTGGTGGGGCCGCATAGCCGGCCGATGTACCAGATCGCCTTTGCCGTCGATGTGTTTCCGCAGATCGTGCCCTGGCTGATGATCAACCGGCAGGGCTTAAGCGTGCTGGTGCATCCCAACACGCTGAGCCCCCATGACGACCATCTGGTGCATGCGCTGTGGCTGGGCGCGGCGCTGGCGATCAATGGCGCGATGCTGCCGCGCCGGATCGAGACGCATGACAGCCTGATCGACCCGATCAGGCCGAATACAGAGCCGACGCTGAAGGCTTAAGCCGCCAGCCAGCGCCGCACATTCTGCTTGATGAATTCCGCATCCGGCGGGTTCAGCGCCGGATTGCCGGCGCGATGGCCCCAGATGCTGGGGATCGGCTTAAGCTCGGCCGATTGCAGCAGCGGCAGTTCGGCTTCGTTGTCGGCGACGCGGAAATACAGATCGGTCGCGCCCGGCATCAGCAGCACCTTGGCTTTGATCGCCTGCAGCGCCTTGGTCAGGTCGCCGCCATAGAGCAGGCTGCTGATATCGCCGGCATCCCAGGTGCGCAGCTGCGCATAAAGATCAGCCGCGTTGCGCCGCGCGTAACGCTCTTCCCAGTCGGTGCGATAGTAGGTTTCCAGATCCGGCGCCTTCAATGCCGTGACATGCAGATTGGCGCGGTAGAAATCCTGGCTGAGCGCCCAGCTGGCATAAATGCGGCCGAAGGCGCGGATCGCGGCTTTCGGCGGCGCACTGAACCGCCCGTTGCCGGTATGCTCGGGTGCTGCTTCCAGCGTGGCCATCAGGCTGGCGAGGAAGATTTTGTTGTGAACTGCCGTGCGCGCGCTGCCGCAATTGACCACGATGCGCTGCACGGCATCGGGGAAATCGGCCGCCCAGTGATAGGCCTGCTGTGCGCCCATCGACCAGCCATAGACGGCATGCAGCCTGTCGATGCCGAACTGCTGTTGCAGCAGGCGCCGCTGCGCCGCCACGTTGTCATGGGCGGTGACGAGAACCGGATAGTCCGGCGTGTTGGACGGGCTGGAGGACAGCCCGTTGCCGAACATGTCGGGGATGACGATGAACCACTGCTGCGGATCGAGCACGCCATCGGGCCCGATCAGCCATTCGAGATCGGGGTGCTGCGCCGAATAGCTGGTGGGATAGAGCACCACATTGTCGCGCGCGGCATTCAGCGTGCCATGGGTCTTCCAGCTGATGAAGGCGGATGTGATGGTCTCGCCCGACTGGGTCTTGAGATCGCCGAGATCGAAACGTCCGGCCGCTGTCGCCCAGGTCATCAGTGTTTTCCCAACATGGAGAGGATTTTGCGTGCGGCTGCCGCCGGCGTGGTCTTGCCGGCGCCGACCGCCTTCTGAAGTTTCGGCAGCTCACCGGCAATGGCGGGATCGTGGCGCAGCCAGTCAAGCAGGCCATCCTGCAATTCGCGCAGCAGCCAGCCTTCGGCCTGGTGCCGGCGCTGGGCCTGGAAGGTGCCGGCGGCGTCGAGCTTGCTGCGGAAATCTTCAATCGTGGCCCAGACCGTGTCGATGCCCTCATTCAGCAGCGCCGAGACCATCTGCACCTGCGGCTGCCATTCGGTATGGCGCGGCCGCATCAGATGCAGGGCCATGCGGTAATCGGCGGCTGCCAGCCGCGCCTTGGGCAGCAGGTCGCCATCGGCCTTGTTGATGATGACCAGATCGGCCAATTCCATGATGCCGCGCTTGATCCCCTGCAGATCGTCGCCGCCACCCGGCGCCAGCAGCAGCAGGAACATGTCGACCATTTCGGCCACCGTGGTTTCCGACTGGCCGACGCCGACGGTTTCCACCAGCACGACATCGAAGCCGGCGGCCTCACAGAGCAGCATGGCCTCGCGCGTGCGCCGCGCCACGCCGCCGAGCGACCCGCCCGAGGGCGATGGCCGGATGAAGGCATTGGCGTCGCGGCCGAGCTGTTCCATGCGGGTCTTGTCGCCGAGGATCGAACCACCCGACAAGGTGGAGGACGGATCGATGGCGAGCACCGCAACCTTTTTGCCCTGCCCAGTGAGGAACAGGCCGAAGCGTTCGATGAAGCTGGATTTGCCCACGCCCGGCGTGCCGGAAATGCCGAGCCGGATCGCCTTGCCGGTCGCCGGCAGGATTGCCTGCAGCAGCGTTTCGGCGGCGGCGCGATCCTGCGCATGGCGCGACTCGACCAGCGTGATGGCCCGGGCGAGCGCGCGGCGGTCGTGGCTGAGCAGCTGCTCGGCAAGCTGGGCGGGATCGGTGCTGCGACGCGCGGACATGGCGCGACCTTAGCGAAGCCTTGGCGCCGATGCCACAGGCAGTGCCCTAGAAGGCCTTGATATTGAACAGGGCGGCAATCTTCTGATGCAGCTGCGCCGCCGAGAAGGGCTTGGCGATATAGGCATCGACCTGATGCTGGCGGGCGGTGAGCACGAATTCCTTGCCGGCATTGCTGGTCAGCATCAGGAAGCGCGCCTTGGTGCCGCTGACCCGCACATGCTTGAGCAGGTCCAGCCCGCTGACATTGGGCATGTTCCAGTCGGAAATGATCAGGTCGTAATGGCCGCGCTTTTCGGTGAACAGCTCAATGGCCGCGGCGCCATCGGCGGCGAGGTCGAGCCGGTCGACACCGAACTGCTTGAGCATCATCTGGGTCAGGCGCTGGGAATAGGAATCGTCCTCCACCAGCAGCACCCAGAGATCCTTGAAGGCGGTCATGATGCGACACCACTGGCTGCCGGGGCGAACTGTTCCAGATCGGCGCGCCGGCTGGCCAGCCATTCGCAGCCGCTGCGCAGCTCGGCATCCAGGCTGGTCATCAGCGGGCCGAGCGCAGTGAGATCGCCGCTGCGCGCCGCCACCTCGACCCGGCGCGCGGTCTGTTGCAGGCGGTTGAGCCCCAGGCTGCCGCCGGGGCCGCGCAGGCTGTGCGCCCGCGTTGCCAGCCGGGCCCAGTCGCCGGCGGCATGGGCGCGGTGCAGCTCGGCCTGCTGCTCGGGCATCATCACGAAGAACAGGTCGATCAGTTCGGCCAGGCCCTGCAGCCCGACACCATCGGCCAGCGCCTGCAGCGCCTGCGGATCGACCACCGGGCCGCTGTCGCGCCTGTCCTCATCCTCCAGCACCGCACTGGGCGCTCCGGCATCCTCGGCCAGCAGGCCGAGCGCGCGGCGGATCGCCAGGTCGAGGGCCTCGGGGTTGATCGGCTTGCCGACGAAATCGTTCATGCCGGCATTCAGGCAGTTGCGCACGCCTTCCACGCTCATGCTGGAGGTCACCGCGATGATGCTGATCTGGCCGCGCGGCGCCGGCAGGGCGCGGATCGCCCGGGTGGCAGCGATGCCGTCCATCACCGGCATATGCACATCGGTCAGCAGCAGGTCGAATGCCTGCTGCATCACCGCATCAAGCGCCGCCTGGCCGTCTTCCACCAGGGTGATGTCATGGCCGCCCGATGTCAGCAGGCCGGTGATGACGCGCTGGTTCACCGGATTGTCCTCGGCGATCAGGATGCGCAGGCGCGGCAGCGGTGCCAGGTCCACGGCCGGGCCGCGCTCGACAGGCTGCACGCCCTCGGCCAGCGTCAGGCGGAACCAGAAGACGCTGCCCGCGCCGGGTACGCTGTCGACGCCGATCTCGCCACCCATCGCCTGCACCAGTGCGCGGCAGATTGCCAGGCCAAGCCCGGTGCCGCCGAAACGCCGCGTGATGGAAGAATCGGCCTGCGAGAAATGCGCGAACAGGCGGTCGCGCTGGTCGGGCGCGATGCCGATGCCGGTGTCGCGCACCTCGAACCGCAGCGCCATCCTGCCATCGTCGCCGCCCGGTTCGCGCAGCACCGCGATCTCGACATGGCCGCGTTCGGTGAACTTGACCGCATTGGACAGCAGGTTGAGCAGCACCTGGCGCAGGCGGTTGGGATCGCCGCGCAGGAATTGCGGCACATCGGGGCCGAAACGGTCGCGCAGCGCGATACCCTTCTCGCCGGCGCGCGAGCCCAGCAGCGCGATGGCGGCGACAATCTGGGCCGGCAGGTCGAAGTCGATCTCCTCCAGGTCGATACGGCCCGATTCCAGTTTCGAGAAATCGAGAATGTCGTTGAGAATGCCGAGCAGGCTTTCGCCCGACTGCAGGACGGTGCCGGCGAGGTTGCGCTGCTCGGCATCCAGCGGCGTCTTCAGCAGCAGGCGGGTGAGGCCGAGCACGCCATTCATCGGCGTGCGGATTTCATGGCTCATCATGGCAAGGAATTCCGACTTCGCCTTGGTGGCGGCCTCGGCCTGCAGCCTGGCATCCTGCAGCGCCCGCTTGGACTTGGTGCGGGCAGCAAGCGCGGCGATCGCCGAACGCGTCATCAGCAGCACGGCAAACATCAGACAGAGGAAATGCAGCAGGATCTGCTCCTGCCGCGGCACCTCGAAGGCCGGCACAAGATGGAGCAGGTGGCAGGCCAGCAGTACGATGAAATTGAGCGAGGCCATGGCGGCGACCCAGGCGATCACCCGGACACTGCTGGTCAGCATGGTGAGTGCCAGGCCTAGCACGCTGAACAGCGCGAAAGACGAGGCCAGGCCGCCGGTGCCGAGCGTGAGGATGGTGTTGCCCACGCCGCCGTTCAGCGCCATGAAGCCGATGGCGAGCGCGATATTGCCGGTGACGCGGATCAGCAGGGCGCCAAGCAACGGCCCGCCGATCATCGAGATGAAGCCGGCGATCTCCCAGCCGGTCAGCCCCGAGCGGATCAGCAGATAGGGCGGGATCAGCAGCAGCGCGATACAGACCGAGAGGCTGAGCTGCACGATGCTGCGATAGCGATGCAGCTTGCGCGGATCGCCCTCGCGCAGCACGGCAGGCGGCACGAAAAAGTCCACGGCGCGGGCGAAACCGCCGCGCGCGGTATCTTTTGACGCGGATGATGCAGCGTCCGGTTCCAGGCGTGCCCCCATGCTATCGGGCCGACGCTAGCAAAGGGCGGTCGGTGACGCCAATGAATTACAACCAAAAAGTGCAATCCGGACATGAAATACGGCGAATCGGGTAGTCTGTGATTGACAGGGACTCCCCGGGATTCGTATTCCGGTATCACCCATGGCGAATCGGCCCGACGACCACAGCGCGCCCGACTCCTTCCTGCCGGCACAGCCCCGCACGGATCGCAGCACTGCGGCCGCGCGGCTGGAACAGGCCCGCGCCGACCTGTCGCGCACTGCGCGGGCGACGGCGGCATCCCAGGGTTCCGCCGAGCCAGCTGTCACGCCGCCCATCGCCTTCGATTCCGCGGCCGTGGCCGCACGCATCGACCTGATGCGCGGCCGCTTTGCCAAGGCGCGCGAAGACGCCGTGTCCGCCCTGCTGTTCCTCAGTGATGCGCAGCAGGATTGCGATGCCCTCGCCGAGGCGGCAGCAGCCAATCGCTGGGCGCTGATGGCCAGCGGCATCACGCTGCTGAGCCAGTCGCTGCGCCGGGCCCTGCCGGCCGAGGCACGCCATCTGGATCTGATCGGCCTGCTGATCGACGCGCTCTATGCGCTCCGCCGGGCCGAAACCCGCCCCGATATGGGCCGGGCGGGCGAAGACCTGCTGCGCGGCCTGCGGCTGGCCGTGGGTCGCGAACTCAGCACCACCGACGCCTGAGTCCGGCTTGCCCTGACGTCCCGGGCCGGGCACAAACCGGCCCCGGCTCTCCGCCTACGGCCGAATTTGCCGTATTCCCGCGCGAAAATACGCCTCGGAAAAGTCGCGATACAGGCTTAAAATTGCAGTTATGCGCAAGCTGGTTACATCCGTGATCCTGCCGCTGCTGTTCGTGCCCGCACTGCCCCTGCAGGCACAGACCCCGGCGCCGATGCTTGCCAGCGTCCTCCCCGTTCCACATGCCAGCCCCCCAGGCGAAAGCCTGCAGCGCGCCACCATCGATTTCGGCCTCTACGCGCTGGGCAGCAAGGGCATGGAAATGCGCCTGACCATGCAGCGCAATGCCGATGACCTGCAGGTCGAGATCGGCATGCGTACCGCCGGCATGCTGGACTGGGCGATGCGCATGACCATGACCGGCCTGTCGGCCGCACGTGTGGCCCAGGATGGCCGCCTGCTGCCGGTGCGCTACACCACCGACAGCGATGGCACCTGGTCGAAGCGGGTGACGCGCATGGTCTGGGGCGCCGATGGCCTGCCGGTCGCCGAAGTGTCTCCGCCCAATGACGAGGATGACCGCGAAGAGGTGCCCGACCTGCTGAAGCGCGACACGCTGGACCCGACCACGGCGATGGTGTCGCGGGTGCTGCGTGGCGGCGCGACACCGCCCTGCGAGGGCAGCGAGGCGATCTATGATGGCCGGCGGCGCTACAACATGCATTTCACGCCGCTGGGGCCGGATGTCGTGAAGCCGCATAACCGCACGGCCTATAGCGGGCCAGCCTTCAAATGCATGGTGAAGCTGGAACCGGTGGCCGGCTATACCCGCAAATACCTGGCCGAATGGAGCGCCAAGGACGAGCAGCCCACCTATGTCTGGCTGGTGCAGCCGGCCGGTTTCGATGCCTGGCTGCCGGTGCAGATGGAGGGCAGCTCGCGCTTTGCCAGCGCCAGCACCTGGATCAGCAGCGCGTCCCTCAATGGCCGCACCTGGCTCGAGCCGGTCGGCTTCATCCGCACCGAACTCCCCCGCGACAGCACGAACTGAACCCACACAATGGCTCGCAAAATCCTGGTTGCCGACGACGCCACCAGCGGACAGGCAGTGTTTGAAAAGCTGCTGACCGCGCTGGGCTATGAACCGGTCTTCGCCCAGGATGGCCGCGATGCCATCAACCTGTTCATCGAATTGCCCGAGATCGCCGCCATCCTGATGGATATCCGCATGCCCGGGCTCAACGGCATCAAGGCCACCCAGGAAATCCGCCTGGCCTGCGGCCCGCGCGGCATGAAGGTGCCGATCATCGCCATCACGGCCGCCGACGGGATCGAGGTGCGGCGGGAATGCCTGTCCAGCGGGATGAACGAGGTGCTGGTCAAGCCGCTCGACCCCCGCAAGCTGGTCGAGACTTTGCGGCGATTTATAAACTAAGTATTTGATTCATATAATATAAATATGGATTTAGTCCTGCCCGGGCTTGACCCGGGCATCTTTCTCCATTCTGGCTGAGGCCCCCGGATCAAGTCCGGGGGCTGCGGCGGGAGGCCCGGCGGGCCTCCCGCCTTGACTTCCCCGCCCCGAAAGGCTTTATTCCGCCCGCTTTCTGAAGCTTTGGAAGCAATCCGGTCCGAGGACCGCCGTCCGTCCGCGAGTGTCGCGCACGGGCGTCGTTTCGTTTTGGACCTTTTGAGAGGTTTTTCAGGGTCGGCATGTTCGAATCTCTGAGCGGCAAACTGGGGGAAGTCTTCGAGCGGCTGCGCAAGCGCGGCGCGCTGTCGGAGTCTGATGTCTCGGAAGCGCTGCGCGAGGTTCGCGTCGCCCTGCTGGAAGCCGACGTGGCCCTGCCCGTCGTGAAGGCCTTCATCGATGGCGTGAAGTCCAAGGCCGTCGGCCAGGATGTGCTGCGCTCGGTGACGCCGGGCCAGATGGTCATCAAGATCGTCCACGACCATCTCGTCGAGATGCTGGGCGGCGAGGCCGGTACTGAGGATGAGTCGGGCATCAACCTGAATGCCGTGCCGCCGGTGCCCGTGCTGATGGTCGGCCTGCAGGGTTCGGGCAAGACCACCAGCACGGCGAAGATCGCGCTGCGCCTGATGACCAAGGAGCGCAAGAAGGTGCTGATGGCGTCGCTCGACGTCTATCGCCCCGCTGCGCAGGAACAGCTGAAGATTCTGGGCGAGCAGAACAATATCCCGGTGCTGCCGGTCGTCGCCGGCCAGATGCCGGTCGATATCGCCAAGCGCGCGCTGCAGGCCGCCAAGCTCGGCGGCTATGACGTGCTGATGCTGGATACCGCCGGCCGTCTGCATATCGACGAAACCCTGATGCTGGAAGTGGCTGCCGTGCGCGACGCCGTCCAGCCGCATGAGACGCTGCTGGTGGCCGACTCGTTGACTGGCCAGGACGCGGTGAATGTCGCGAAAAGCTTCAACGAGCGTGTCGGCGTCACCGGTATCGTGCTGACCCGCGTGGATGGCGATGGCCGCGGCGGTGCGGCCCTTTCGATGCGCGCCGTCACCGGCAAGCCGATCAAGCTGATCGGCGTCGGCGAAAAGGTCGATGCCATCGAGCCGTTCCATCCGGCCCGTATCGCGCAGCGTATCCTCGGCATGGGCGACATCGTGTCGCTGGTGGAAAAAGCCGCCGAGACGATCGAAAAGGAAGAGGCCGAACGGCTGGCTGCCCGCGTGCAGAAGGGCCAGTTCGACCTCAACGACATGGCCAGCCAGCTGAAGCAGCTGCGCAAGATGGGCGGCATGTCGGGCGTGATGAACCTGCTGCCCGGCGTGGGCAAGGTGAAGCAGCAGATGGCGGCTGCCAATGTCGATGAAAGCGTGCTCAAGCGTCAGGAAGCCATCATCGGCTCGATGACCAGGGACGAACGCACGAATCCCAAGGTGATCCACGCCTCGCGCAAGAAGCGTATCGCGGCGGGCTCGGGTACTTCGGTGCAGGACGTCAACAAGCTGCTGAAGCAGCATCTGCAGATGGCCGACATGATGAAGCGCATGTCGAAGCTGGGGCAGAAAGGTTTCATGCGCAGCATGGGCTCAATGCTGCCGGGGATGCCCGGCATGCCCAAGCTGCACTGATAGAGTTTGCGTATTCAGGTATTCAGAGTTTCAACAGTTCGAAGAAAGGAAGACCATGTCCGTTAAGATCCGCATGACCCGCGGTGGCGCCAAGAAGCGTCCCTATTACCGCATCGTCGTTGCCGACTCGCGCAGCCCGCGCGATGGCCGTTTCATCGAGAAGATCGGTTCCTATGATCCGATGCTGCCGAAGGACCGCGAGCGCGTGCAGCTCGACGTCGAGCGTTGCAAGTACTGGCTGAGCCAGGGTGCAACCCCGTCCGACCGCGTCGCCCGTTTCTTCGACAAGGCCGGCCTGGTGAAGTGGGCGCACGGCAACAACCCGGAAAAGGGCAAGCCGAAGGCGAAGGCCCAGGAGCGCATCAAGGCTGCTGAGGAAGCTGCCAAGGCCGCTGCCGAGAAGCCGGCTGAAGAAGCCGCTGCCAGTTAAGGCATGAGCAGCACTCTTCTGCTGGGGGTCATCATCGGCGCGCAGGGCGTCCGCGGCGAGGTGAAGGTGAAAACCTTTACCGCCGACCCGGAATCGCTGGGGGATTATGGTCCCCTGCAGGATGCCGGTGCGACGAAGACCTATCCGCTGAAGGTGCTGCGCCTGTCGAAAGGTGACGTCGTGATTGCGCGTATCAAGGGCGTCGAGGACCGCAATGCGGCCGAGGCGATGAAGGGCACCGAGCTGTATGTCCAGCGCGCTGCCCTGCCCCAGGCCGGCGATGGCGAGTTCTACTTCGCCGATCTGGTGGGCCTGAC
>NZ_CALRUC010000135.1:0-10884 GCF_943371255.1 Ferrovibrio terrae
GTGGTGCTGGGACGGGAGGTCGCGGGTCTGCAGCGCAATCCGGCGCGCTATCGCGAGGTGGCCAACCAGATGCTGCAGGTGCGCGCGCTGTTTTCCGGCCGCACCGATGTGGTGCTGGCCGAGCGCCGCATATTCCGCCATCTGATGCGCAGCCCCGAGGCCGGTGTCGATGTGACGCCTGCCCTGACCGAGCATGACATCTTTCCGCCCACGCCCTATGGCGTCGCCTTCCAGCAGCCTGAGGATTGCGTGACCTTCAATCGCGGCCTGACGGAAATCCGGCGCAACGGCGTTTATGACGAGGTGCTGCGCCGCTGGGAAGCGGCGCAGCCATTCGGCTAGGCCGGGTCTTACGCCTGCGCCAGCCCGGTCAGCGCCTGCTGCTGGATCTGCACCGCGCGCGGATAGCACAGGCCGCGCCATTCGTCGTTGTCGGGATAGAAGGCGGCACGGATCTGCGCCTTGATCTGCTTGCCCTGGGCTGAGAACACATCGCCGCGCAGATGCAGCCAGTTGTCGGCGATCACCGAGAGCCGGACCTCTTCCGATGACAGCGTGCCGACCTCGATGGCGCTGGCCACCACGGTGGCCTGACTGCAGAAGCGCGCGATGCCCATACGCAGGTTGCCCTCGATCACCGGCGAGTCCGACTGGCCCATGGCCGGCGAGGTGACGGCATCACCGAACCAGGCGCGCGCCAGGTTCAGCGAGTCCGAGTCCACCGGATGGCGGCAGATCATTTCCGAATAGCCGAACGGGCCCAGCCCGGTGTGATAGTCCAGAACGCAGATGCGTTTTGCGGTGGCAAGATATTTTTCCGCGATGGCCTTGATGGTGCGATGCGACCAGCAGGCCTGGGTGCCGCCATAGAAGATGCCGTCGGCATGGCTGTGCTGGCCGCCGACGATGGCGGCCGTGGCCGCCCTGGCGCCGACGCGGGCATAGTAGTCGGCAATCTTCGTCTGGATGTTCGCCGCGATACCGGCATCCCAGCTCTGCGGCACCAGCCAGTCATGCACCTCGGCATAGGCCGGATTGGCCGGCGGCGCCTTGGTGGCGAAATCGATGAAGTTGCGGTTGATGTCCATGTTGTCTTCATTGACCCGGCGGCCCCAGGAGAAGCCGTAGGGGTTGCTGCCATGGATCGACAGCATCGCAGTATTGGCCGGCAGCTTGGCCGCATGGCCGTCCTGCAGCCAGCCGACCTGGCAGCCCGAGCCATAATAGCCTTCGATGCCATGGGTGCCCGACACGGTGACCAGCACGGCGCGCGCATCCTTCGGCCCGATCCAGGCGAGATCGGTGAACAGGTCTTCGCCGGCAATGCCCTTCAGCGGATGCTGGTAGTGCGCGAGTTCGGCGCCGGCGTTTTTCGCCGCACTGAGGAAAGTCTGCCGCGCGGTGGCGTAATCGGGCGAGAAGTGGGCGTGAATCGACATGGGGCTGGCCTGCACAAGGGGACAACAAAAATCATGCCGACTTTCTGCCGCAGGCGCCGGCTTGGCAAGCGTGAGCGGATTGGTCCGGATTGGCTCAGCGGAATCGTTATGCCGCCGGGCAGCCGATTTCCGATTTCGCGCGGGTAATACCCTCTTCAAAGGATCCGATGCCGGGCAGCAGCACGATTTTCCGATCCGGATGGGCAGCCATCGCTTGCCGATTGGCGACAAGACTCTGGTCCAGCGATGCGCAGGCGGCGGCTTTGTCATTCGTGCGATTGGATATCTGCGCCATGAGGAAATGCACGTTGGAGAGCCGGTCATACACCTTGTGCTTCTCGAATAGCACCGCGGCCTGCGCGAAATAGTCCTGTGCCTTGGCAAAACCCTCACCCGTCGCCGTGCCGGAACGACCGGGCATGGCGAGAATGGCTTCGCCGCTGCCGCCGTCGCGATAAAAGAGTCCGTAGCCGCGATAGACCTCGGCTGTGCTGACCTCGTTACCATCTTTCTGGGCAATGACGGCCGCCTCGTCCAAAAGCTGCTTGGCGCGGAAGATGCGGCCCTGCCGCTGCATCTCTTCGGCCTGTCCGACCTTCACCCGTGGGTCGGACGATGCGATGACACCAACAGCGGAGCACCCGGCCAAAACGGCGGCTAGCAGAAGAACGGGCAGACGCAGCATGCGGTTCATCTCCATAGTCAACTGTCTCTCTGCCGCCGCAGCAGAACATAAAACGCGCCAGCGCCGCCCATCTCCTGCCGCGCCGGCGTCACGCCCAGGATCTGGTCGCGCCACGGCCCGCGCCGCAGATATTCCGGCAGCCACGACCGCAGCACGCCGCGGCCCTGAAACGGCCCGGTCTCGATATCCCGCGAGGTGCCCTTGCCGGTGATCACCAGCAGGCAGCGCTTCTGCTGTGCCACGCAGTCGCGGATCAGCTTGCTGAGCGCGCGTTCGGCATTGGCCAATGTGAGGCCATGCAGGTCGAGGCGGCCATCGATCGGCAGCTCGCCGCGCTGGAAACGCTGCTTCAGCCGCTTGTCCATCTGCGGCGCCGGCTTGTCCGAATGCCTGCCATGCGCCAGCGGCGCTTTCTGTTTCGCCTCGGCCTTCGCATAGGCCGCAGCCCCCGCGCCCTCGGGCTTGTAGACCTTGGGCAGCGGCGCCAGCGGCTGCGGCACGATATTCGCAGCCTTCTTCAGCGGGCGCGCGGCCTGCGCCACCTGCTGCCAGGCGTCGCCATCGGGCACCAGCGGGGTGGGCTTGATCGTCGTCTTACGAACCATCCGCGATGAGTACGATATGCAGGCGCCGCGGTCCATGGGCGCCGAGCACCGGCACGCCTTCGATATCGGCGGTGCGCGACGGCCCGGTGACGAAATTGACGGTCCGCGGCCAGTTGTTCACATCACCCAGCTTGTCGCGCAGACGCTGGAAGGCCTCTTCCAGCGTGCCGGTGACCTGGCTCTGCTTCAGCACCACGATATGGTGGTCGGGCACGAAGTGCAGCGTGGTCGGCGTCGTGCTGGAGGAATGCAGCATCAGGGTGCCGGTCTCGGCAATAGCGGCAAAAGCCGGCGTCACGCTGACCAGATCCTGGCTGCGACCATGGCCGTAATCCACCTGCAGCATCGGCCGCTCGCCCCAGGGCATGCCCTGCAGCAGGGGGTCGGGTGAGACGCGCAGCTGCGACGGCAGGTTATGGCGGGCGAGGTAATCGACGATCTTGCCCGGCACATCCGCAGTGCCGGCGACGCTGTCGACGGTAACGGTCAGCGCCTCCACCTTGGCGGTGAACAGCGCCACCTGTTCGGCATGGGGCAGCTGGGCGCGCTTGGGCAGCAGGTTGCGCGGATGGCTGGCAATGCGTTCGGCCACGGCGGCCGGCCGTGCCGGATCATCCACCGTGTGTTTCAGGCCGGCGCGCAGGGTGGCAAAAATGCGGTCGCGGGAGCTGCTCATCTCAGGCCGCCTTCTTCTTGGACTTGTACTGGCTCATGAAGGTCTCGGCTGATTGCGGCGCCGGGAAGTCGCGGCCATCGGTCCAGCCCGAAGCGAGCGGCAGGCTGGCAATGCGGCCCTTGTCCTTGCCCAGCAGCTTCAGCGCGGCGATGGCCACGCATGCACCGAGCCGGTAGAGCCAGGGATGCCGTGCGGCAAAGGCCCAGGCCTCGATGCCCCAGCGCTGCAAGGGCGGGGTGATCTGCTGCTCATGCGCCAGCTCGCGCCAATGCCGCATGATATCGGGCAGCGGAATGCGCATCGGACAGACCTCCTCGCATTTACCGCAGAAGGTGGAGGCATTGGGCAAATGCCGCGCCGTCTCCAGGCCGATCATATGCGGATCGAGCGCCGCACCGATCGGGCCGGGATAGACCCAGCCATAGGCATGGCCGCCAACCGAATGATAGACCGGGCAGTTGTTCATGCAGGCGCCGCAGCGGATGCAGCGCAACAGCGGCTGCAACGCGGTGCCGAGCATTTCGCTGCGGCCGTTATCGACCAGCACGACATGGAATTCTTCCGGGCCGTCGATGTCTTCTGGCCGCTTCGGACCGCAGGAGAGCGTGGTGTAGCAGCTCATCTCCTGGCCGGTGGCCGAACGCGCCAGAACGCGCAGGATGGTGGAAAGGTCTTCCAGATTGGGAATCACCTTCTCGATGCTGGACACCGCGATATGCATTTTCGGCAGTGACTGGGTCAGGTCGCCATTGCCTTCGTTGGTGACGATCACGGTGGCGCCGGTTTCCGCGATCAGGAAATTGGCCCCGGTGATACCGACATCGGCCTTGAAGTAGGTGTCGCGCAGCACGCTGCGCGCCTCGGTGACCAGCACCTGCGGCTCGGTCGAGCGCGTGCCGGCCTTCTTGCCGTTCAGCTCGTAATCCGGATGATGATCCTCGAACAGTTCGGCGATCTGTTCGCGCGTCTTGTGCAGGGCCGGGCCAATGATGTGGCTGGGTGGTTCATGCGCCAGCTGGATGATGTATTCGCCCAGATCGGTTTCCACCGGCGTGATGCCGTGTTCGAGCAGGAAATCGTTCAGGCCGATTTCCTCTGTCACCATCGACTTGCCCTTGGTGACGATCTTGGCATCGCGCGAGCGGCACAGCGCCAGCACAGTTTCGCGCGCCTCGCGTGGCGTGCGGCACCAGTGCAGCTTGCCGCCGCGCGCGGTGAGCTGCTGCTCGAATTTTTCCAGGTAAAGATCGATATGCTGCAGCACATGATTCTTGATCTTGACGCCTTCGTCGCGCAGGGCCTCGAATTCCGGCAGTTCGCGCGCGGTCTCGACGCGGCGGCTTGCCATCGGGCCGCTGATGATGCCCATGGCCTTGCGCAGGTTGGGGTCGCGCAGCGCCTTGGCGGCATTGGCTTCGAAATTCTGGCTGGTGACTTCCATGCTCATGGCGTCGCCCTCACTTGCTCTCGCCGATGGCCGGCGTATCGGTCATGCCGGCCAGCACCTCGGCCACATGGCGCACCTGAATGCTACTGCCCTCGCGTTTCAGCCTGCCCGCCATGTTGAGCAGGCAGCCCATATCGCCGGCCAGCAGCAGGTCGGCGCCGGTGGCGTTGATATCTGTTGTCTTGCGGCTGACGATATCGGTGGAGACCTCGCCGTATTTGACGCAGAAGGTGCCGCCGAAGCCGCAGCAGGTTTCCGGCGTCTGCATTTCCACCAGCTCGACGCCAGCGACGCTGCCGAGCAGGGCGCGCGGCTGCGCCTTCACGCCAAGTTCGCGCAGGCCCGAACAGGAATCGTGATAGGTGACTTTTGCCTCCAGTTTTGCCGCCACCGGATCGGCTTTCAAAACATCGACCAGGAAACTGGTCAGCTCGAACATGCGGGCCGACAGATCCTCGGCGCGGCGCTGCCAGTCAGGTTCGGCAGCGAACAGCGCCGGGTAATGATCCTTGATCATGCCGCCGCAGGAGCCGCTCGGCGCCACCACGTAATCGTAATCCTCAAACGCCTCGATCACCTGTTTGGCAATCGCCACCGTGTCCTTGCGGTCGCCGGAATTATAGGCCGGCTGGCCGCAACAGACCTGCGCCTCGGGCACGCTCACCACACAGCCGGCATCTTCCAGCAGCTTGATGGTGGCGAAGCCGACACTGGGCCGGAACAGGTCGACGAGGCAGGTGACAAACAGGGCAACGCGAGGTTTTGAATCAATGGACGACATGCTGGTCTCCGGGGCGATGACTACAGGCCATGGCGGCGCAGGCCGCCGGCGATATGGTTTTGCAGGGCGGCGCGCGCCGCCTGTGGATCGCGGCGTTCCACCGCGGCGATGATGGCGCCATGCTCGGCCTCGATCTCGGCCAGGCGGTTCTGTTCGCGCAGCTGCGACAGCCGTGCCAGCTGCATCGCCTCGCGCGCATGGCGGCCGATGAACGCGGCGAAGCGGCGCAAGGCCGGATTATGCGCGGCCTCGGCCAGCACATCATGAAAGCGGATATCCTCAGCCAGGCCCAGGCCGCCGGCGGCCACCGCATCGCGCATCGCCGCCTGGGCCGCGCGCAGATTGCGCAGGTCGCGCTCGGTATGGCGTTCGGCGGCAAGCGCTGCGCAATCGGCCTCGATCAGCGCGCGCAGCTCCAGCAGATGGTCGTCATCGCCGGCACTGTCGAGGCGGAAAGCCTTGCCGCCGGGTGCAGCAGCGACAAAGGCGCCCTTGCCCTGGCGGGTTTCGACATAGCCATCGGATTTCAGCCGGGCGATCGCCTCGCGCACCACGGCGCGGCTGACATGATGCTGTTCGGCCAGGGCATGTTCAGACGGCAGCCGGTCATGCGGACGCCAGGCGCCGGCCAGGATCGGCTGCAACAGGGCATCTGCGAGGCTCTCGACCAGCGAGGGAGTCTCGGCGCGAACGGGCAGGCGGATATCGGACAGGACTGTCATTCCGGGCTGTCATGCTGGCGGTAACCTGCCTGACAAGTTATCTGGATTATCCTGTTATATCAACGTGAGAACCAGTCTCAACTGACGGCGGTTTCGCCGGCGCCGCCCTGTTCGATCAGCCAGGCGACGAACTGCATCACACTGCCCTTGCTGCGGTTGGCCGGATAGAGCACGTGATAGCCATCTGACAGCGCAATCGGCCCGCTGAGCGGCGCCACCAGCCGCCCGGCAGACAGGTCGTCATCGATCAGCGGCAGGGCGCCGACGGCGAAGCCTAAGCCCCGCGCCGCTGCCTCCAGCGTGAAATAGTAATTCTCGAACCGCGCCCCTGCCGTGGGCACCTGGCTGCGCCGGATGCCGGCCGCGGTGAACCATTCGGTCCAGGCAAAGGGTTTTGAATCGCAATGCAGCAGCGGCGCGGTCAACAGATCGCGCGCAGTTTTGATCGGATGCCGTTCGAGCAGGGCCGGCGCCGCAACCGGAAGATTGCGCTCGAGCAGGAACTGCTGGCAGGCAAAGCCCGGCTTGTGCATCTGGTGGCGGCGGATCACCACATCGAAATCGCCGTCGATCTGTTCCAGCGATGGCGTCGCCGAGGTCATCAGCCGCACCTCGACCTGCGGATGCGCCATCTGGAAGGCCGAAAGCCGCGGGATCAGCCAGCGCATTGCGAATGTTGCCAGCGTGGAAACGCGCAGCACCCGCATCGCGGTGGGCTCGCGCATGCGTTCGGTGGCGCCGGCCAGACGATCCAGCGAGGCATGCACATCGGCAAAGTAGGTGGCGGCACGCGGCGTCGGCACGCGGCCGCGACCGGACGGCTGGAACAGCTTGATGCCGAGAAAGCCTTCCAGCGTCTGGATATGGCGGCTGATGGCACCATGGGTGACGCCGAGTTCCTCGGCCGCCCTGGTCAGGCTGCCAAGCCGCACCGTGGCCTCGAAGGCGCGCAGGGCATTGAGCGGGGGTAGCGGGCGCATCTGTGAGTTTTCCTGACAGACAGGTGAGCAGAAAGCGGCTGGTCCGGCAAGCCCGCAAGCGTAGACTGCACCCGTAAAGCAGCCCTGTATTGCGAGGTTTCTGGTGATGTCCAGTCTCTCACTGCCCGCGCGGATCGCGCAGGGCAGCACGCTCTTTCTATGCCGTTTGCTCAACTCTCTGTGGAAGGCCCATAAGGCCCGCGCCGCCTATCAGCGCAGCCTGACCGCGCTCTACGAGCTGGATGACAGCCGGCTGCGCGATATCGGCCTGACCCGGGCCGACCAGAAGCGCGGCTATCCGGAATACTAGGCCGGCCGGCCTTTAATCGGGTTTGGTCGGGGCGCTTGGCAAGGCGCTGTCGCCCGGCCCGAGCGGACGCTGCATGAACACGCTGTCGACCCAGCGGCCATGCTTGAAGCCGATCGAGGGCAGCGTGCCGACGACGCGGAAGCCGAGCGCCGCATGCAGACCGATCGAGCCGAGATTCCGCGTATCGCCGATCACCGCCACCATCTGGCGATAGCCCTGCGCGCTGCAGCGCGCGATCAGGTTTTCCAGCAGGGCGCGGCCGATCCCCCGGCGCGGCGCATCGGGCGCGACATAGATCGAATCCTCGACCGAGAACCGGTAGGCGATGCGCGGGCGATAGGCGCTGGCATAGGCATAGCCGACCACATGGCCATCCAGCTCGGCCACCAAATAAGGAAGCCCCTTGGCCAGGATATCGGCGCGACGGCGGCCGATTTCGGCGGCATCTGGTGGCACTTCCTCGAAGCTGCCGAAGCCGTGCTTCACATGATGGCCGTAGATGGCGGTGATGGCGGGAAGGTCGCGCTCGTCGGAGGCGCGGATGATGACGGGAGAGGCAGACATGGCAGATCCAGCAATGGGCGTAGCCGCCACTATGCCACGGGGCCGGCCGCCGCGAAATCATCAAGCCAGATCCTGTACCGGAAGCCGTTGATATCGGGCACATATCCGGAAATTCACTTGTCGGGGCCGTGGTTAACACCCAGAGTGGGGCGATGAACAGCCCGTCCCCGTTGCCGCAACCTTCCGATGCCACCGGCTTGCGTTTCAACGCCACCGGCGCGGCCGACACGCCGCAGCCGGACTCCCCCGTGCTGCAGCAGTTGCTGCGCTACTGGGAGTCCAAGCGGGCACCGGATGGGCGGCTGCCGGCGCGGCGCGACCTCGATCCGCTCGAAATCCGCAGCCTGCTGCCGCATATCTACCTGATCGATGTGGTGCCGGGCAGCACAGCCGGGCGCCTGCGCTTTCGCATCCGCCTGCTGGGCGAGAAGCATGTCGATATCTACGGCACCGGCCTGGTCGGCCGGATGATCGACGATATCTTCCCGGCCGCAGTGGCGGCCGAATTCACCCGCCTCTATGCCGCCGTGGCGCGGCGGCGGGCCCCGGTGATCAATCGGGGCCAGGTGAGCTGGATCCACAACAAGGACTGGCTGCAGTATGAAGGCCTGCATGCGCCGCTGGCTGCCGATGGCGTCACCATCGACACCATCTTCGGCGCCGGCGCCTTTGTGGGTTTCGAGTAGGACGCTTTAAGACAGGGCGACGAGCTTCGCCGCCACGGCCTTTGGCAGCAGCAGCCAGAAGCGGCCCGGATGCTTCATGCGGCCGGCCACGCTTTCGGCCTCCGCGCCCGCGCCCCAGAACACATCGCCGCGCACCGCGCCGCGGATGGCGCCGCCGGTATCCTGTGCCACCATCAGGCGCTGCAGTGGTTTGTCGCCTCCGGAAGCCGATGCGGGCAATGCCGGCCGCTGGGCATCGAGCCACAGCGGCAGGCCGAGCGCATGGTGGCTGCGGTCCACCGCCAGGCTGCGACCCGGCACCAGGGCCACGCCCTGGGCGCCCGGCGGGCCATCGAGATCATCCTTCGGCGCCGGCAGTTCGCGGAAAAACACGTAAGACGGATTCTGTTTCAGCAACTCGGGTGCAGCATCGGGATTGGCGCGCAGCCAGGCGCGGATCGCCTGCATCGAGACATCCTCGCGGCTGATGGTGCCACGATCGATCATCACCCGGCCAATGGCGACGTAAGCGTGGCCGTTCTGCGCCGCGAAGCCGACGCGGGTTTTGGCGCCGGTATCGAGCTGCACCAGCCCTGAACCCTGCACCTGCAGGAAGAAGGCATCGGCTGAATCATCGAGCCAGACCAGCTCCAGATTCTTGTTCGCCAATGCGCCGGCATCGATCTGGCCGCGGTCCTCATAGGGCCGCAGGCGGCCGTCGCGCACCCGGCCGGCAATACGCTGGCCCTTCAGGCTGTCGCGGAATTCACCCAGGTCCACCTGCACCAGATCGGGCGGCTGGCGATACAGCGGCACGGTATAGCGGCCCTGCTTCTGGCGGCTGCCGCGCACCAGCGGTTCATAATAGCCGGTGAACAGCCCCTCTGCCTTGCCATCGCCGATCACGGCGACCGGCTGCAATTCGGTCTCGATCAGGCGCCGCAGGGCCGCATCGCTGCCGGGCGGCAGCGCGGCCAGCGCCGCGCAGAAGGCTTTCCAGTCATTGCCGCTGCCATACCGATCCATGCCATCGAGCGCACGCTCGTTGCGCGGGGTCATGCGCGCGCAGGAGCGCACCAGGGCCGGCAGGGCCTCGGAGACGCGATCGGCGGCATAGCCGGGCAGATCGGAAAACGCCGCGGCACGGAAGGCCAGGGCCGGTGGCGCCGGCGGCGGCTTGGGGGCGCAGGCCGCGAAGCAGAGCAGGCCGAGAAACGCGAGGCAGCGCCACCCAGCGCGCTTCATTCGCGGGCGCATCACAAGACCAAACTCAGTTCGGCGCCGAGGTGGCGATCAGCGTCCAGTTCGGATCGCGCGACTTGGTATCGCGGGCAAAGGTCCAGATATCGGTGACCTGTTCGACGCTGTTGGCATGGCCGCTGATCACATGACTCTGGGCATCCTTGGTCACGCTGATCAGCTCAGATTCGAATTTCACCGTCACTTCACCGATGCGGTTGTTCACCTGACTCTCGATGATCGTGGCGCCGCGCAGGCCGACAAAGGTGGTCTCCACCGTTTCGTTGCGCTTGGCGCGTTCGTCGATGGCGCCGGCGAAATCGGCAAAGACCTCGCGCGACAGCAGCGGGCGCAGGGCCTCCTTGTCGCCGGCGGCAAAAGCGGTCACCACCATTTCATAGGCGGCCTTGGCCCCGCCGAGAAACTCGGCGGCATCGAAATTCGGATCCGCGGCACGCAGCGGCGCCAGCGCGGCCTCCTGGGCCGGGTCGGCAGGGGGGGCGGCATCGCCGCGCGGCGGCAGGGCCACCACATTGTCGTCGCCGGCCTCGACCTCCTTGCCATCCTTGTCGGCAAAGGGCGGCCTGCGGCGTTTCTGTTCATGGCCGGTGCGCTGGCCCAGCACGGCGCGCAGGCGCAGGGCGATGAAGCCGGCAATGGCGCCAAGCAGCAGAATGTCGAGGAACTGGAAACCGTCACCCATTTGAATTGCCTGATATCCCTGTTTTGGGAATTTTACCCCCGCCGCCTGAGGCGGTCCAGCCATGCCGC
>NZ_CALRUC010000136.1:0-10598 GCF_943371255.1 Ferrovibrio terrae
GGGACTGCGGAGGGCTCGAAATCGCTCATTCGGGAAGCCTTGCGTCTGCTGGGCCCATGATACAAACATTGCCGCCATTCCTCCAGTCGCCAATCCTGAAACGGGTCAGCAGACATGAATCTTCTCGTCATCGGATCGGGCGGACGCGAGCATGCCCTGTGCTGGGCGCTCGGCGCCTCGCCGCTGGTCAACAAGCTGGTCTGCGCGCCGGGCAATGTCGGCATCGGCCAGATCGCCAAACTGGCGCCGGTCGATCCCCTCGACTTCGATGGCGTGCTCAAGCTGTGCCGTGACGAGCATATCGACTTCGTCGTGGTCGGCCCGGAAGTGCCGCTGGTGGCCGGGCTGGTCGACCATCTGGAAGCCGCCGGCTTTGCCTGCTTCGGCCCGACCAAGGCCGCAGCCCAGCTCGAAGGCTCCAAGGGTTTTGTGAAAGACCTCGCCACCAAATACGGCATCCCGACCGGCGCCTATGGCCGCTTCAAGGACAAGGCCAGCTCCGCAGCTTATATCCGCCAGCAGGGTGCCCCCATCGTGGTGAAGGCCGATGGCCTGGCCGCCGGTAAGGGCGTCACCGTGGCGATGACGCTGGATGAAGCATTGGCCGCCAATGCCGCGCTGTTCACTGAGGCCGGCGCCGAAGTGGTGATCGAGGAATTTCTCGAAGGCGAGGAGGTCAGCTATTTTGCGCTGGTCGACGGCAAGCATATTCTGCCGCTGGCCGCCGCGCAGGATCACAAGCGTGTCGGCGATGGCGATATCGGGCCGAATACCGGCGGCATGGGCACCTATTCGCCGGTACCGGCACTCAGCCCGGCGCTGGAGCGTGCGATCGTCGATACCATCATCCAGCCCACCGTGGATGCCATGGTTGCTGAAGGCATGCCGTTCAAGGGTGTCCTGTTCGCCGGCATTATGCTGACCAAGTCTGGCCCCAAACTCTACGAGTACAATGTCCGCTTCGGCGATCCGGAATGTCAGGTGCTGATGCTGCGTCTGAAATCCGACCTGCTGCCGGCGCTGATGGCATCGCGCGATGGTGTACTGAAGGATTTCGACCTGCGCTGGAAGGATGAAGCTGCACTCTGCGTGGTGATGGCTGGCGAGGGCTATCCGGGCGAGCCGCGCAAGGGCACACGGATCGAAGGCCTTGATGCCGCTGCGGCCGAGGCCGATACGATTGTGTTCCATGCCGGCACCAAGGCTGGTGCCAATGGCGAAATCCTCGCCAATGGCGGCCGCGTGCTGGGCGTCTGCGGCCTGGGCAAAACCATCGGCGCGGCTCAGGCGCGCGCCTATGCGGCTGTGGACAAAATCCGCTGGCCCGAAGGCTTCTGCCGCCGCGACATCGGCTGGCGGGCTATCGCCCGCGAACAGCAATAATGGGGCTGGCGGGCTATCGCCCGCGAAAAGGCCTGACCACAGGCCAACAATAACAACGGCATCGGCCCCGCGGCCATAGGACGAAAGGCGGGATCGTGGATCGGCGGTTGCGCCGGGTGCTGCCGCATGGCTATCGTAGCCCCGGACGCTCAGTTGTCGCGTCCCAATGAGACGAGGAAACGATAGCATGAGCGACCAAGACCGCTTCGTTGGCACCATGCCGGTGCAGGAGCGCCATAAATTCGATGAAGCCGCACTGGAGCACTGGCTCAGGCAGAATGTTGCAGATTACCGCGGCCCGCTGACCCTCCAGCAGTTCAAGGGCGGACAGTCGAACCCGACCTTCATGCTGGTCACTCCCGATCGCAAATACGTGCTGCGGCGCAAGCCCCCGGGCAAACTGCTGCCATCGGCCCATGCTGTTGACCGCGAATACCGCGTCATCACCGCGCTGGGCCAGACCGATGTGCCGGTCGCCAAGACTTACGGCCTGTGCGAAGACGACAGTGTGATCGGCACAGCCTTCTATGTCATGGATTGCGTCGAAGGCCGCATCTTCTGGGACCAGCGCCTGCCCGGTATGAATCGCGAGGAACGCGCCGGCATCTTCGATGCCATGAACCGCACCATCGCCGCCTTGCATAAGGTCGATTACACCGCCATCGGGCTGGGCGATTACGGTAAGCCCGGCGACTATTTCGCCCGCCAGATCAGCCGCTGGAGCAAGCAATACAAGGCATCCGAGACGGAATCGATCCCGGCGATGGACAAGCTGATCGAATGGCTGCCCGCGCATATTCCGCCGGGCGAGGAAACCAGCATCGTCCATGGCGACTACCGCATGGACAACATGATCTTCCATCCCACCGAGCCGCGCGTGATCGCGGTGCTGGACTGGGAACTATCCACGCTGGGCCATCCGCTTGGCGATTTTAGCTATCATCTGATGTCATGGCGGCTGGCACCGGAGACTTTCCGTGGCATTGCCGGCATCGACTTTGCCGATCTGGGGATTCCGACCGAACAGGCCTACACGGCTGCCTATTGCAAGCGCACTGGCCGGGACGGGATTGCGCATCTCGACTTCTACATGGCCTATAACATGTTCCGCATCGCCGGCATCCTGCAGGGGATCATGGGACGGGTGAAAGACGGCACCGCCGCCAGCCAGCATGCGATCGAGTCCGGCAAACGGGCAAAACCGATCGCCGAACAGGCTTGGGCGCTGGTGGAGCGCATCACAGGAGGCAAATAGCCGATGGCAGCCGCCGACCTGATCCCCGTACAACCGCACCATCGGTTCGACGAGGCCAGGCTGGCGGCGTATCTCGCCGGGCATTTGCCGGATTTCAAACCGCCGCTGACGGTACAGCAGTTCAAGGGTCCGGCCGCCAGCCCGGCTTTCATGCTGCATAGTCCAGGGCGCAATTTCGTCTTGCGCAAGCGCAGCCAGCCCAAGAAGGGCTGCAGCATGGCAGAGTCGATCGAGCGCGACTTCAGCCTGCTGCGTGCCCTGCATGATGCCGGCCTGCCCATTGGCCATCCACAGCTCGCCTGCACCGATGACAGCGTGATCGGTGCCCCCTTCTACCTGCTCGACTATGTGCCCGGACGGCATTTCCGCGACCCTAACCTGCCTGGCATGGACGCCAAGCAGCGCCAGGCGCATTACGAGGCGATGGCGGAAACTCTGGCGCGCCTGCACAACCTGCTGCCGAGCGAAACCGGCCTGGCGGCCAACGGCAGCGGACTGGATTACCTGAACCGTCAGGTCAACGCCCTGATCGAGCAATATCGTGTCAATGCCACCGATGCGATTCCGGCCATGGACCGGCTGCTCGCCTGGCTGCCGGTGCATGTGCCGACCGATGATGTCACCAGCCTTATGCACGGTAATTTCCGCCTCGAAAGCCTGGTGTTCCATGCCAGCGAGCCGCGCGTCGTTGCCGTGCATGACTGGGATCTGGCGCTGATCGGCCATCCGCTGGCCGATCTGGCGATCAACTGCATGCCATGGCGCGTCACCATCCCCGGCATGGGCAGCCTGCAGGGTATCGATTTCATCGAAAGCGGGATTCCCGGCGAGCCCGACTATCTGAATGCCTATTGCCGCTACAGTGCGCGCGAGACAATCCCACACTGGAATTTCTATCTGGCCTTTGCACTGTTCCGCGTTGCCGTGATGGCGCAAGGCATCGTCAAGCGCGGCAATGCCACAACACCGGCAGCGGCCCAGGCCCTGAAGGTATACAGCGCACTGGTCCGCTCGGTGGCCAACCAGGCCTGGAACCTGGTGGGCAGCGACGAGGACTGAGCGCAGCACAAAAAAGAAGGCGCCCACAATGGGGCGCCTTCCTCCTAGTGCGATCTGCTGCCCTTACATCCAGAAGGGCGGCACGCCGTAATAATCGTGCACCTTGCGGCCCCAGGCTTCATCTTCCCAGTTCACGCGATCCTTGGCGTTATACGTCGGCGCGCCTTCGAGCACCTTCTTGTCGAGATTGACGACATAACCACCCTTGTTGTCGTCGTATTTCAGCATGCTCCAGGGCAGCGGATGGTGGCTGTCGCCGATGCCAAGAAAACCGCCAAACGACATGTCGGCATAGGCAACCTTGCCCGACATCTTGTCGATCATCACGGTATTGATCGAACCGAGCTTATCGCCGCTCGGGTTGTAAACAGTGGTGCCTTCGACCTTGTCGGCCGAGATCAGACGATCCGTCATAGGGGATATCCTCCGTGTTGATCATGACATGGACTTGAGAACCGGCTGGGATCACACCCGCCCTGTTCATGCAGGGGATAACAGTTGAAGAATCAAAGGGTTCCTGTGACAAATGACTCCGCCCCCAGATCGCAGTTTTTGCCGTATTTCAGGCGCTTCACACGGATATGATTGTGGCGGGCCGCGACCGTATGGCGCGGCGGGGAACCTTGTAACCTTTCAGTCATTTGGAATTGCATGGATTGAGATGCCGGTGGACAATACCGGCAGGCGGGACGGCGGGCTGCATGGGCAGACGCCTGTGCAGCGGCGCAGTCAGGGTGTGGCGGGCTAAAAGCCGTTACAGATGTGGGATGTCGAAGCAGGACAGGAATTCGCTAGAAACTCCCCCCTCCGCCTCAGGGGCAGCGACAGAGTGCGCCCATGAATCGGCGGAACATCAGAGATCTGCGGAATATCGGCTGCAGGCTGTCGGCCCTGATCTGGCGAAAGACGAGCAATCGCGTCAGTTCAATGCCTGGCTCGATCGCGCAGTGCCGCAGCTGCAACAGCATCTCGGCGGCAGCACAACCGGCGCTGTGACATCGCCGGGAACCAAGCCTAAGCACTGAATTTCCCTAAGTAAAATACGGAAAACTGCGATTTCCCATCGCGGTTTTGTCACAGCATGCCCCGGCATTGTTGCTGGCTGCAGTGCGGCTGCACGGCCATCCTCTAGCTCACAGACGAAGACTACTCATCCAGTCATTTACGTCGAACTTATAAAGAGGATGTTCCCCATGACCGACGCAATTCACGGCCTGCTGCTGGAGTCCCTGCCCTCGCTCAAAGCCTTTTCAATCATGCTGACGCGCGATCGCAACTGGGCCGAAGACCTGACCCAGGAAACCGTGCTGCGTGTGCTATCCAAGTCCGAGCAGTTCCAGCCGGGCACCAATTTCAAGGCCTGGGCCTTCACCATCATGCGGCACCAGCATATCGACCAGGCCCGACGTCGCCGTCGCGAAGCGACCACCTTTGGCGATGCCAGTGCCATCGAGAATCTGATGGCGGTGAAGGCGCCGCAGGAAGACAAGATGGTGCTGGGCGAGTTGCTGCAGGCCATTGGCACGCTCAACAAGGCGCAGCGCGAAACGCTGACGCTGGTGGTCGGTAACGGCCTGTCCTACGAGGAAGCCGCCAAGGTTTGCGGCTGCCCGGTCGGCACCATCCGCAGCCGTCTGGCCCGCGCCCGCCAGGAACTGGAAGCCAAGATGCTGGGCGAAAGCTCGGTTCCGCGCAGCCAGGTCAGCCGCGAAACCCGCCTGGCCGAATTGCACCACTGAGGTCCAAGCCACTGCGTTCCCACTGACGTCACTAGCAAACGGTCACTGGAAAAAAGAATGGCGGCAGGAGCGATCCTGCCGCCATTTTTCGTGCCTGCAATCCGCTTATTCCAGACCGCGGAACGCACGCAGGGCGAAATCGGCGGCGCGACCGAAGATTGCCGCCTTCCACGCGGGGGTATCGGTGTAGAAGGCATCGCGGATTTTCCGCTTCAGCTCCTTGGCCAACGGCGCAGTGGCATCGCCACGGGCATAAAGCCAGTGATCGCCACGCAGGGCTTCAGTCACCTGCTGCCAGGTCTGCGTACCGTATTCCAGGGCAATGGCCGTGACCTCCATCGACTTGGGCAGATCGAGGAAAGCCTCCGGCACCGTGCCGGTAACCCGCGCCGAGGTCGAGCTGCCGTCATTCGGATTGGTCACTTCCGGCCCGAACATGGTCTTGGCGCGGGCGTAATAGGCCGGGTCTTCCGGGCCGACATAGATCGGTTCGCCATAGCCCATGGGTCCGAGGCCGGTGTGGAAATCGATGCTGACCAGCTTGCGTGTGCTGGCCGGTACCAGTTCCTTCAGGATGCGGCGGAAGGTGGTGTTCGACCAGGTCGGCTTCTGGCCGCCGAAGAACAGGCCATCGGGATGCGAATATTGCCCGCCCGACATTGCCGCCTGAAAGGCGAAGGCACCGTGCTTTTGCTGATACTCCAGGATCGCCTGGTCGGCGGCGGCACGGCCCTGCCCTTCCCAGTGAGACGGCAGCAGCAGGTCATGCACTTCCGCATAGGCCTTGTTCTGCGGCAGCGGCTTGGTGAAATCCTGGAAGTTGCGGTTGAGATCGACATTGTCCTCGGTCACGCGCCGCACATGGGCGAAACCGTAGGGATTGATCGCGTGGATCATCACCGCCTTGCTTTTGGGCGGCATGGCGGCAAACAGCTTGTCCTTGAAATGGCCGATCTGCGCACCGGAGCCGCAGAAACCCTCGGCCCCATGGGTGCCCGAGATCGTCAGGTAGACGCGCTCGGCATCATCGGAACCCAGGCAGGCCACATCGGTGGTCAGGACCTCACCGTTCGGTCCCTTGGCATTCGGGTTTTCATAAGTGGTGAGCTTCGCGCCTGCTTCAGTGGCAGCACTGCGAAACTTGTCCCGCGCCTCGGCATAGGTGGCGGAAAAATACGATTCAACAGTCATGGGGAGGCTTCTCTTTTCTGGGCGGTTTACAAACTCAAGCTCTTTGGCTCAGTTCCAGCGGTCCAGCTCCAGCCGGCCGATCTGGTTGCGATGCACTTCATCCGGACCATCGGCAAAGCGCAGCGTGCGCGCCTGGGCATAGGCCGCCGCAAGGCCGAAGTCTTCCGACACGCCGGCCGCGCCATGCACCTGCATGGCCCAGTCGATCACCTGGCAGGCCATCACCGGCGCCGCCACCTTGATCATGGCGATTTCCTTGCGCGCCGCCTTGTTGCCCACGGTGTCCATCTTCCAGGCCGCATGCAGCGTCAGGAAGCGGGCCTGGTCGATCATGATGCGGGCATCGGCGATGCGCTCCAGCGTCACCGTCTGCTCCGCCACCGGCTTGCCAAAGGCGACGCGGCTCTTGGCGCGCTTGCACATCTTCTCTAGCGCGCGCTCGGCCTGGCCGATCAATCGCATGCAGTGATGGATGCGGCCCGGACCGAGACGCCCCTGGGCGATCTCGAAACCGCGGCCCTCGCCCAGCAGCATGTTGGAGGCCGGCACGCGCACGTTGTCGAAGGTCACCTCGCCATGGCCATGCGGTGCATCGTCATAGCCAAACACCGGCAGCATGCGTTCCACCTTGACGCCCGCCGCATCGCGCGGCACCAGGATCATCGACTGTTGCTGGTATTTGTTCGGATTCTTGGCGTCCGACTTGCCCATGAAGATCAGGATCTTGCAGCGCGGATCGCCGATACCCGAGGTCCACCACTTGCGGCCGTTGATGATATAGGAATCACCGTCCTTGCGGATTTCAGACTCGATGTTGGTCGCATCCGACGAAGCCACGGCCGGCTCGGTCATGGCGAAAGCCGAGCGGATCTTGCCGGCCAGCAGCGGCTCCAGCCACTGCTTCTTGTGCTCCTCGGTGCCGTAACGCTCCAGCACTTCCATGTTGCCGGTATCCGGTGCCGAGCAGTTGAACACTTCCGGCGCCCAATGGATGCGGCCCATGATTTCGCACAGCGTGGCGTATTCGTGATTCTTCAGGCCGGCGCCACGATGGCTTTCCGGCAGGAACAGGTTCCACAGCCCCTGCGCCTTGGCCTTTTCCTTCAGTTCTTCCACGACGGCGGTGGGCTGCCAGCGATCGCCCTTGGCGACTTCAGCGTGAAAGCGATGCTCGTTCGGATAGACATGATCGTCCATGAAGCGGCTGAGTTTGTCCTGCAGCTCTTTCACGCGATCCGAGAATGTGAAGTCCATTGTTTCCATCCCTTATTTCAAGTTAACCGATAGCGGATACGGCACGGAGTTTAGGCCCGGGCGGCGGCTTCGGCTAGGCACTGGACCAATACCGGGAATTGGACCGGGATTAGCGTTTGGCGGCGAAAAACCCGCGCAGGAGATCGGCGGCGGCGGCTTCGCCGATGCCGCCATACACCTCCGGCCGGTGATGGCAGGTGGGCTGTGCGAAGAACCGGCCGCCATGGGCGACACCGCCGCCCTTGGGGTCATCGGCACCGTAATACAGCCGGCGCAGGCGGGCGAAACTGATCGCACCTGCACACATGGCGCAGGGTTCCAGGGTGACGTAGAGGTCACAACCGCTTAACCGCTCGGCCCCCAGGGCGGCGGCAGCCTGCCGGATCGCCAGGATTTCGGCATGAGCGGTGGGATCGTTGCGCTGCCGCGTTTCATTGCCAGCACAGGCCACGACGGCACCGGCGCCATCGACGATCACGGCACCGACCGGCACCTCGCCGCGTTCGGCGGCCAGCCTGGCCTCGTCCAATGCGATATCCATGGGCGTTTTCGGGGCGGTAACCATTGCCGTGGCAGGGTGCGGGAAGCCACTCCCTCTCGTCAAGCCGGCTGCCCCGGCCTATAAGATGGCCATGAACCAGCAGTCCCCGACCCGCCCGCCCCTGATCGGCATCACCCTCGATTCCGAGGAGCCCGGCGGCTATTCGAAATTTCCCTGGTATGCCCTGCGGCAGAATTACTGCTCGGCGGTGACCGCCACCGGCGGCCTGCCCGTGGTGCTGCCGCATGAGCCCGATGCCGTGCCGGCCTATCTCGACCTGCTGGACGGCCTGATCGTCACCGGCGGCAACTTCGATGTCGATCCGGCGCTGTTCGGCGCCACCGAAACCCATGACACCGTGAAGGTGAAGGCCGCCCGCACCCAGTTCGAATGGGCGATTACGCGCGGCATGCTGGACCGCAACAAGCCGGTCTTCGGCATCTGCGGCGGGCAACAGCTGCTGAATGTGGTGCTGGGCGGCACGCTGATCCAGCATATCCCCGACAGCGTGAAAGAGCCGCTGGCGCATGAACAGCCCAATCCGCGCGACCAGGCCGGCCATCCGGTGAAGGTGGCGGCCGACACGCTGCTGCGTCGCATCGTCGGGGCCGATGAACTGCCGGTCAATTCCGCGCATCACCAGGCGGTCGATGCGGTGGCGCCCGGCGCCGTCTGCGATGCGATTGCCCCCGATGGCGTGATCGAGGGCATCGAGCATCCGGCTTACAAGTTCTGCATCGGTGTGCAGTGGCATCCGGAATTCTTCATCAGCGAGGGCGACCGCAAGCTGTTCGCCGCCTTCATCGCCGCGTGCAAAGCATGAGTGATGCCGAAATTGAGAAAGGCGAACGCATCGCCAAGCGGCTGGCGCGCGCCGGCCTGTGTTCGCGCCGCGATGCCGAACGCTGGATCGCCGAGGGGCGCGTCGTGGTCAACGGCCACAAGCTGGATACGCCAGCCTTCCTGGTCAATGCGGGCGACGATATCCGGGTCGACGGCAAGCCGATTGCCGGTGCGGCCAAGACGCGGCTGTGGCTCTATCACAAGCCGCGCGGCCTGATGACCACGCACAAGGATCCGCAGGGCCGTCCCACCGTGTTTGACAACCTGCCCGCCGAACTGCCGCGGGTGATTTCGGTCGGCCGGCTCGATTTCAATTCTGAAGGCCTGCTGCTGCTGACCAACGACGGCGAACTGGCACGCCGGCTGGAACTGCCCAGCACCGGCTGGCTGCGGCGCTATCGCGTGCGCGTCAACGGCCTGCCACACAAGCAGCATCTGGCCGAGCTGGCCCAGGGTATCACCATCGAGGATGTGGCCTACGGCCCGATCACCGCCAGCGTGGAGCGCAGCCAGGGCGACAATTCCTGGCTCGTCGTCGGCCTGCGCGAGGGCAAGAACCGCGAGGTGCGCCGCGTGATGGAGCATCTCGGCCACCAGGTGAGCCGCCTGATCCGCGTCGCCTATGGCCCGTTCCAGCTGGGCACCATCGAGCCCGGCAAGGTGAAGGAAGTGCCCGGCAAGGTGCTGCAGGAACAGCTGGGCAGCGCCAAGCCGAAGGCCGCCCCGAAGCAGTCATGAGGATCGCCCCGTGCGCATTGTAGGCGGCAGCCATCGCGGCCGGCCGATCATCGCGCCGCCGGACAAGACCACACGCCCGACCATCGACCGGGTGCGGGAATCGCTGTTCAACATGCTGCTGCATTCGCCGAGCCTGATGACCGACGAAGGCAAGACGCGGCTGGAAGGCGGCGTGGTGCTCGACCCCTTCGGCGGCTCGGGCGCGCTGAGCTTCGAGGCGCTGTCGCGCGGCGCCCATCATGCCTACCTGTTCGAGATCGACCCGGCGGCGCGGCGCACCATCCTGCGCAATGCCAGCGAGCTGGACATGGCCGGACGCATCACCCTGCGCGGCGCCGATGCGCTGAACCCCGGCCCCGCCATCGCCCCCGCCGACCTGGTGCTGATGGACCCGCCGTATCGCTCGGGCATCGGCACCCAGGTGCTGACCGCGCTGACGCAGGCCGGCTGGCTGAAACCCGATGCGCTGGTGATGGTGGAGACCGACGCCAAGGGATCATTCGCCATCCCGCCCGGCTTCGCGCTGCTGGAGGAGCGCCAGCAGGGCCCGGCGCGGCTGACCTTCCTGCTGCGAAACTGAGCCGGCTGCGGGACC
>NZ_CALRUC010000137.1:0-10474 GCF_943371255.1 Ferrovibrio terrae
ACGGCCTCGCCGATGCGGATCGCCTTGGTGGTCGTGTAATGGATGCCCCACTGCTTGACCTCCTTGCCGCTGCGCGGCGCCTTGCAGGTCGAAGCGATCGAGCCGACCTCGACGCAGATCTTGCGGCTGATCCGCTCCATCCACTTCCAGGTCGTGACCTTGGTGACGAAGCTTTCATGGCCGCGCACATCGCACAGGCTGAGCGGGTACATCGGCAGGTCGCCGATGGCAAAGCTGGTCATCTGCGCTTCCGGATAGGCGCGCCCCATGGCGTCGGCATCGACCACAGGTACCCGCATCTGGGCGGCAACCAGCAGGGGCTGCAGGCCGTTGCCGCCACCGATCTCCACACTCATGACGGCGCGGAATTTGCGGCCGAGATACTCTTCCATCATTTCCACGGCACGGGCCGCGGTGGCCGGATCGTTCAGCCGCTCCTGCCCCACCAGCGGCGCGCCCATGTTGGACACCACGGCGACCAGGTCATCGTCCTTCAGGTCCATGGGGTCCATCAGCGAGATGCGATGCCCTTGGGCATACAGCTTTCGCAGATTGAGATAGTTGAGATACGGGCTGCCACCGCCACCGGTGCCCAGAATCCAGGCCCCGATTGCCAGGGGTTCAATCTCGTGTTCGCCGATTTCGCGCATCTGCGCCCCAATCCTTATCCCGACTTTTGCCGAATCCGATGGCCGCCACGCTACGCCGTCCGCTCCCCGCTCGGGTATCAGGATGGATACGTATGAAAGGCTTGTTCCCCCGCAGCCGAGGGGCTTAGATGATCCCATGATTGCGGAGCGAGAAACGGCTGTTTTGCCTACGAATTCATCATTGCGCCGCCGTGTGGCCAGCCTGACCGTGGGGCAGACACCGCGGGCCGATGTGCTGCCCGATATCCTGGCCCATATGCCGGTGCCCATCGAGGTGGAAGAGTTTGGCGCGCTGGACGGCCTGAGCGATGGCGAGATCGCCGCTCTGGCCCCGCAGGCCGACGAATACTGCCTGATCACACGCCTGCGCGACGGCCGCGAGGTACTGGTGTCCAAGCCCCGGGTCGCCGAACGGCTGGAGGCGATCTGCCGCTCGCTCGACAGCCAGCGGTTCGACCTGGTGGTGATCCTGTCGACTGGCCTGTTCCGTGAATTCGAAAGCCCCTGCCCGATGGTGAATGCCCAGCGCGCCATGGAGGCCTCGATCGACGCCATCGCCGCGGCCGGCCAGACCGTCGGCGTGATTTATCCCACTCATCGCCAGATCGCCGAAAATGCCGGCTATTCCGTGCCCGGTCTGTCGCTGCGCTTCAGCTATGCCGAAAGCGGCGTGGCGGACAGCCTGCGCGAAGCCGCCACCGATCTCGATTCCTGCGACCTGATCGTGCTGAATTCGGTCAGTTTCACCGAAACAGACCGCAGCATCATTACCCGCCACACCGGCAAGCAGGTGATCCTGGCCCGGCGCATGGTGGCCGGCGCGATCCGCCTGCTGCTGGACCCCGGCATGCGGGCTGTGCCCCCGGCGGCAGCGGAAGTCGTGCCGGCCCGCAGCGCTGTGGATGACCGTATCGGCAAGCTGACACCGCGCGAGCGGCAGGTGATGTCCCTGGTTACCGAGGGACTGTCCAACAAGGCCATTGCGCGCCAGCTGGATATCAGTCCGCGCACGGTTGAAATCCATCGCGCCAAGGTGATGGAAAAGATGGAAGCCAGCTCCGTTGGCGCCCTGATCAGACTGGTCCTGGCGGCACAGCACGCCGACCACTGACCGGTTCGGCCGAGAGCGAAATTATACCGCAGCGCACAAAAAATGCGCAGCGAGGACAGGGCCCTGAGCCGACCCTGTAAGTGTTCACCCGTATTTGCCCTGTGCCGGCCATCGCATAGCCTTCCTGACTGTAGACGACAGAGTCGCATCTCACAGGAAGGCCGGCCATGCCGCATGCCCCGCGTATCGCTTTCGTCACCATCGGCCAGTCGCCGCGCATCGACCTGACACCGGAAATCCTCGAACGGCTCCGCGGCCAAATCGAAGCGGTGGAATTCGGCGCGCTGGATGACCTGAGCCCCACTGAGGTGGCCGCCATGGCGCCGAAAGCCGGCGAAGACAGCCTGTGCACCCGCATGCGCGACGGCAGCGAAGTGGTGATCGGCAAGACCCAGACCCGTGATCGTCTGCAAAAGCTGTTCGACCGGCTGGATACCGAAGGCTTCGATGCCATCACTCTGCTCTGCACCGGATATTTCGACCATCTGAGCAGCAAGACGTTACTGATCGAAGCACAGCGCGTGGTCGATGCCACCGTCGATGCCTTCTCGCTTGGCTGTCAGAATCTCGGCGTCATCCTGCCGCTGGAACGCCAGATCGCAGAGTTCCACGTCCAATCCGACGAAACCCGCAAGGTGAAGGCTACGCATTACTCGCCCTATGGCGACGACCGGTTGGAAGTGGCCGCCAAAGACGTCGCCGACTGCGATCTCGTCGTCTTGCACTGCATGGGCTATTCGGAAGCCATGCGCGCCAAGACTGCCGCCCTTACCAACAAGCCGGTCCTGCTTGCACGCCGCATCGTTGCCGGCGCGGTACAGCAGATCATCTGATAATTCTGGAAACATAGAACGGGGAGTTAATCATGAAGAAAATCGTCATGCTCGGCCTTGCCGCAGCACTTCTGTCCACAGCCGCATTGCCGGCTGCCGCCTTTGAACGCGTCGGCGATCGCAAGGTGATCGTGTTCGGCGGCCGCCAGCAGGTGCCCGTGATCGACCCGCATGTGCGCTACGACTGGTCGATCCGCATGATGCAGCAGTCGCTCTATGACGCGATGGCCAAATACAACGGCAATCCGGCCAAGATTGAACCCTGGCTGGCGCAGAAGTGGGAATCGAGCCCTGATGCCAAGACCTGGACCTTCCATCTGGTGAAGAATGCCAAGTTCCACAATGGCGATCCGGTGGATGCCGAAGCGGTGCGCTATTCCTTTGAGCGCGGCCTGAAGCTCAACAAGGGCGTGGCCTGGATGCTGAAGGATGTGCTCGATCCGTCGGGCATCGAGGTGGTGGACGCCCATACCGTCCGCTTCAACCTGAAATCCTCCTATGCGCCGTTCATCAGCTGGATTCCGTGGTGGTATATCGTCAACCCCAAGCAGGTGAAGGCCAATGAGGTGGACGGCGATTACGGCCAGAAGTGGCTGACCGAGAATGCGGCCGGCAGCGGCCCGTTCAAGACCAAGCGCTGGGAGCAGAATGTGCTGTACGAGCTGGTCGCCGCGGATGATTACTGGAAGGGTTGGCCGCAGGGCGAGAAGAACCGCCCGGCCGGCATCATCTACAAGATCATCCGCGAACCGGCCGCCCAGAAGGCCGCCCTGCAGCGTGGCGAAGCCGATATCGTCGAAGGCCTGACGCCCGACGATTACGACCAGATCAAGAGCACCAAGGGCATCGTGGTGCAGAGCCATGCCGGCATGACCACCTTCGGCATCAAGTTCAACACCCAGACCGGCCCGACCAAGGATATCAACCTGCGCAAGGCGATTGCCTATGCGGTGGACTACGACAGCTTCGTCAAAGTCTATAACGGCGCCGCGATCCTTGAGACCAGCCCCTTCCCGCAGGGCATGCAGGGCCATGTCGATGTGCCCGAGCGCCCGAAACAGGATCTGGCTAAGGCCAAGGAATATCTGGCCAAGTCGGCCTATCCCAATGGCGGTATCGAACTCGACTACTACCATGTCGCCGGCCTGGAAGAGGCGCGCCGCATCGGCTTGGTGCTGCTCGACAACCTGTCGAAGCTGAACATCAAGGTGAATGTGACGCCGGAACAGTGGCCCAACATGGTCGCCAAGGGCTCGAAGCCCGATACGGCACCCAACATGACCAGCGTTTACGTGACGCCGATCTCGACTGACCCGGATGCGGTGGCCTATCAGTATCACCGCAATGCCTGGGGCCAGTATTTCGCCATGAGCCACTATGACAACGCGGATGTGAACGCGCTGATCGACAAGGCGCGCACGCTGGGCAAGTGGGAAGAGCGCGCCCCGCTCTATGCCGAAATCCAGAAGAAGATCGTGGCCGACCAGCCGGAAGTCTTCGGCATGATCCAGAACCGCCGCTGGGCCCATCGCGACTACCTGAAGGGCTTTGCCTTCAGCCCGGTCCGGTTCACCGGTGAAGTCGATCTGTATCCGCTGTGGATCGACGCGAAGTAAGCAGAGTATCGTAAGGGCGGCCGGCTGCAGGGTCGGCCGCCCAGAACGGAAAGCGCCCCATGGTTCTCTTTGTCGGCAAACGGCTGGTGCTGTTCGGCTTCATGCTGCTCGGCCTGCTGACAATCATGTTCCTGATCACCAATGTGGCGCCTGGCGATCCGGCCAAGCTGATGGCCGGCCAGAATGCCACCCAGGACATGGTCGAAACGATCCGCCGCGAATACGGCCTGGATAAATCGCTGCCCGAGCAGTATGCGGTCTATATCGGCGGCGTGCTGCGCGGCGATCTCGGCCGCTCGATCGTCTCCACCAAGCCGGTGGTCGAGGAACTGTTGCGCTATTTCCCCGCCACCTTCGAGCTGGTGCTGGTGGCGATGGGGCTGGGCATCCTGATCGGCGTGCCGTTTGGCATGCTGTCGGCAGTCTATCGCGACAGCTGGATCGATCATGCCACCCGCATCTTCTCGGTTTCCGGCGTGGCGCTGCCGGCCTTCTGGTTCGGCCTGCTGCTGCAGCTGTATTTCGCCGTGCATCTGGAATGGCTGCCGGTCTCGGGCCGGCTGGAGCTGATCACGCCGCCGCCGGAACCGCTCACCCGGCTCTATCTGATCGACAGCCTGCTGCGCGGCGAGTTCGACACCTTCCGCGAAGCCTTCCAGCACATCATCCTGCCCGCCCTGGTGCTGTCTTTCCCCTGCCTGGCCTCGATCCTGCGCGTCAATCGTGCCGAGATGCTGGAAGTGCTGCAGTCGGACTACATCGTGGCCGCGCGCGCCAACGGCATTCCCGCCTTCCGCATCATCACCGTCTATGCGCTGAAAAATGCCATGCTGCCGACACTGGCGATCATCGGCCTGCGTTTCGGCTGGATGCTGGGCAGCACCGTGCTGGTGGAAACCGTGTTCGACTGGCCCGGGATCGGGCTCTATGCGGTGCAGTCGGCGCTGTATTCCGATTTCAAGCCGGTGCTGGGCGTCACCCTGCTGATCGGCTTCTGCTTCATCTTCATCAACTTCCTGATCGACCTGGCCTATGGCTGGCTCGATCCGCGCCTGCGGACCCAGTGATGGCAACCGATACCACCTCTGCGGCCCCGACCGGCTGGCGCGCCCGCCATGCCGGCACCATCCGGCAGTGGCGGCTCTATGCCCATCTGTTCCGGCGCAGCTTTTCCTCCATGCTCGGCCTGTTCCTGGTCGTGCTGTTCCTGGTGCTGGCCGCTGCCGGACCCGCACTCGCACCCTATCCGGAAGACACCATGGGCGCGGTGCATCTGGACAACCGCCTGAAGCCGCCGTCGCTGGCGCATCCCTTCGGCACCGACGAGATGGGCAACGACATTCTCAGCCGGGTGATCGTCGGCACCCGCACCTCGCTGTGGATCGGCCTGATCATCACCGGCGTGGCAGCCCTGATCGGCGTGCCGCTCGGCATCTTCGCCGGCTATATGGGCGGCCGCATCCGCGAGGTGATCATGCGGATCACCGATGTGTTCCTCTCCGTGCCCGGCCTGGCACTGGCGCTGGCGATCGTCGCGTCATTGGGTCCCGGCATCACCAACTGCGTGATCGCGCTGTCGCTGGTCTGGTGGCCGGGCTATGTGCGGCTGATCGACAGCAAGACGCTGGCCCTGAAAGAAGAGCTGTATATCGAAGCCGCCCGCGCCATCGGTGCCCGCACGCCGCGCATCCTGTTCCACCATATCCTGCCCAACTGCGTGTCGCCGCTGATCGTCAAGGCCAGCATGGACATGGGCATGGCGATCCTCTCGGCCGCCAGCCTCGGCTTTATCGGTCTGGGCGCCAAGCCGCCGAGCCCGGAATGGGGCGCCATGATCAGCGTGGCGCGCAGCTACATGCCGGACTGGTGGTGGTATGCGCTGTTCCCCGGCCTGGCGATCTATCTGACCGTGCTGGGCTTCAACCTGTTCGGCGACGGCCTGCGCGATATTCTCGATCCGAAAAGCCGCGGCCGATGAACGCGCTGCTGGATATTCGCGACTACCGCCTGGATTTCGATACCTTCGACGGCGCCTACAAGGTGCTGGACGGCATCGACCTCAGCCTGGCCGAAGGCGAGACGCTGGGCATTGTCGGCGAGACCGGCTGTGGCAAGTCGGTGCTGGCGAAAAGCATCATGGGCCTGCTGCCATCGCCGCCGGCACGCGTGCTGTCGGGCAGCATCATGTTTGAAGAGCATGACCTGCTGAAGGCCACGGCCGCCGACTGGCGCGCCATCCGTGGCCAGCGCATCGCCATGATCTTCCAGGACCCGATGACCTTCCTCAACCCGGTGCTGACCATCGGCCAGCAGGTCTGCGACGTGATCGCCGCCCAGCAGGGCAGCAAGCCGAAAGCCGCACGCCTGGACCGCGCCGGCATCCGCGCCCATGCCACCCGCATGCTGGAACTGGTGCGCCTGCCCGATGCCGCCGAGCTGCTGAACCGCTATCCGCACCAGCTGTCGGGCGGCATGCGCCAGCGCGTGCTGATCGCCATGGCGCTGAGCGGTTCGCCGCGCCTGCTGATCGCCGACGAGCCGACGACAGCACTGGATGTCACCATCCAGGCCCAGGTGCTGGCGCTGATCGACGACCTGGTGCAGCGCCTGAAACTGGCCGTCATCATGATCAGCCATGACCTGGGCGCCGTGGCCGCAGTCTGCCGCCGCATCGCCGTGATGTATGCCGGCACCGTGGTGGAGGATGCGCCGACCGCCGAACTGCTGGCCCAGCCGCGCCATCCCTATACCAGGGGACTGCTGGCCGCCCTGCCCGATATCGACGGCGACCAGGCCACCCTGGTCGGCATCGCGGGCAGCATCCCCAACCTGCTCACCCCGCCGCAGGGCTGCCGCTTTCATCCGCGCTGCCCGCTGGCGGACGGACGCTGCCGCAGCGAAAAGCCGCTGCTGCGCCGGCTGAGCGAGACCCATCGCGTGGCCTGCCATCATGCCTGAAGCGCTGCTGAGACTGGAAAACCTGACCAAGCATTACACCGTCAAGCGCGGCTCGTTTGCCACCGCGACGGTGAAGGCGGTGGATGGCGTCAGCCTGCATGTGATGCCGGGCGAGGCGCTCGGCATCGTCGGCGAGTCGGGCTCGGGCAAATCGACCGTGGCCAAGGTGCTGCTGCGCCTGACCGATCCCACGGCGGGCCGCATCCTGTTCGACGGCCAGGACATCACAGCCCTTGATGGCGATACGCTGCGCGCCCTGCGGCGCGACATGCAGATCGTGTTTCAGAATCCGCATTCGGCGCTGAACGGCCGCCACACCATTTTCGATGCCATCGCCGAACCGCTGGTGGTGCAGGACGGCCTGCGCGGCCAGCCGCTGATCGACCGCGTGTCGACCCTGATGGATCTGGTCAGCCTGCCGCGCAGCTTCATCTACCGCTATCCGCATGAACTCTCGGGCGGCCAGAAGCAGCGCGTGTGCATCGCGCGCGCCGTGGCGCTGAAACCCCGGCTGCTGGTGCTGGACGAGCCGACCTCGGCGCTGGATGTTTCGGTGCAGGCGCAGATCCTGAGCTTCCTGAAGGAGCTGCAGCAGGAGCTGAAGCTCACCTACCTGTTCATCTCGCATAACCTGGCGGTGGTGCGGTATCTGTGCGACCGCGTGGCGGTGATGTATCTCGGCGCCGTGCTGGAGCAGGGTCCGGTGGCCGCGGTGTTCGACCGGCCGCAGCATCCCTATACCCAGGCCCTGGTGGCGGCGATTCCCAAACCCGGCGTGCCGGCCGGCCACAGCCTGCTGGGCGGCGACATCCCGACCGCGAGCCGCATGCCGCCCGGCTGCCGCTTCCACACGCGCTGCCCCGAGGCGATGCTGCCGCGCTGCGCCACCGACAGCCCGGTGCTGGCGCCGCTGGCAGCCGGGCATGACTGCGCCTGCTTTGCCCGCGGCCCGGCGGCCTGACAGCGCCGGAAGCCCGGCCAAGTCATTGAAAAGATGGTGCACCCGACAAGATTCGAACTTGTGACCTCTGCCTTCGGAGGGCAGCGCTCTATCCAGCTGAGCTACGGGTGCCGGCGGCGGACCGGCAAAACCCCGCCAGTCGCGAACGGGCCGGACCATACCCGAGCAGGCCCCCCATAAGCAAGGCGGTCCGGCGGGCCAGGCGGCCTCCGGGCCATTGCATAGTCGCCGGGGTTCGATCTGCTCCATTCTGGTCCGTTGAGGTTCGTTGAGGTTCGTTGAGGTTCGTTGGGGTTCGTTGGGGTTCGTTGAGGTTCGTTGGGGATCGTTGGGGATCGTTGGGGTTCGTTGGGGTTCGTTGGGGTTCGTTCGCCGTCTCCCTGTCCATCCCGCAGGATCATGCAGCTTGCGCGCGAGCCGCCTCACCGGCTGCGCGGCGGCCGCACCGGCGCGCGGATCAGCAGGGGCGCGCCGCTCATATCCACCGGCTGCACTTCATCCCGCAGATTGCCACCGAGCAGATTGCGCAGCAGGGCGAAACTCAGCTCATAGGCATGTTCAGGCCAGTCGGAATGGATCGGGCCGAGACGACCGCCATAGAGCGAGCAGCGGACCGGACAGCCCCAGCCGCCCTGCGGATCGGGCTCGGGCGGCTGCACCTCGGCAGTGAAGTCGGCAAGCGCGCCCTTGTGCAGCGCACGGCCATGAAACCGCGCCGGCACGAAACAGGGAATGCCGAAGTCGTCCGTCACTGGCGCGGCGATATCCGCCTTGCGGCCTGCGGCATCGCGGATCTCGAAACCGAGCCCTTCCATGTTGAACCGCAGCCACAGCACGGCCTTGGAATAGGCCCATTCGGGATAGCGCGAGCGGAACTGACCGCCGCCGCCGATCAGCGGGCAATCGAAACTGCAGATATAATGGTCGGTGTCATCGGCGACCGGCGCACTGACATGGCCGGTCAGCGGCAGCGTGACGCCATCGGTGTAGCGGGCGACGAGGGAAAAGGTAAAGGATTTCACTCAATGTCCTCAAACAGCTCGGTCATCACGCCTGCAGGATTAGCGAGGAAATTCCGTGTGATCTGCACATGCTCGGTAGCCGCTGGTGCAATTGGCCGAATCGCGCCGCCATCGAGCGAAAGCAGTGCCGCATCCGGCAGATTCATCAGGATTGGCGAATGGGTGGCGATGATCGCCTGCACCTGACCGCTCACCTGCCATGCGCGCAGGATGCGAAGAAACGCCAGCTGGCGCTGCGGCGACAAGGCCACTTCCGGCTCGTCGAGGATATAGATGGCACGCTGACGGGCATGCAGGCGGTCTTCAAATGCCTGCAGAAAGGCCTCGCCATGGCTGCGGCGATGCATGCCGGGGGACGCATAGCCGGATTCGACATGCGCCGTATCGATATAGCTCTGGAAATTGAAAAAACTTTCAGCGCGAAAGAAGAAGCCGCGGCTGACCTTGGGTAGCCAGGACAAGCGCAGGGCCCTGGTCAGCGCATTGCCGGCTTCCGCCGAACCCGTCAGGTGATCCTGACTGCCGCCTTGCGCGGAGAAACCCGCCGCCTGGGCAATGGCTTCGATCAGAGTCGATTTGCCCGAACCATTCTCGCCGACGAGAATCGTAATCGCGCTATCAAATGTCAGCTCGAAATCTTCTGTAAGATATTGAACCGTATCAAACGGGAATACTGCTCGATCCGTTTTTGACGGATCGAGCGTAATGCGCTTAAGGAACGGTGCTGACAGCATCAAAAACCCATCGAAATTAAACTCGGGTGGTCAACGGCCCAAGAGGCCTGTTTACCAAGCAGTTGCTGTATCGACTCATCGCAGACCCGTGACATATCGCTGACAACTGTCTTGTTGCCAATCGATCACATATAAATCGATCTCGACCGAGCAGTGAGTCGCAATTCAGCAATGCCGTATTGGGATTGTCGTCATTCGCCGGTGGCCGATCATCGTTCGCTGGCGCGTTGGGCGCATCTTCCAATGCTTCATTCAGTGCTTTCTCCGTCGGGCCACCCGGCCGCACCAGCGCATCGACCTTGAGGCCATTATCGCGCTGGAACTGCTTGATCCCGGCAAAGAGATCGCGATCCACCCACGCGCCAGGCTCGGCGCCATCGAGCGGTTGGTAATAGCCCAGTGTCATCAGCGCCTTCTTGGTGTCGAGGATATCCGCCGGTTCGACCACATGATCGGGGCTGAGGGGCGCGCGCAGGCTTAGGCCGGTGTTGAAAAGCGTCTGGTGCATGCAGTTCACTCCGTTGCACATCGTGAGTCTCCATTTGCCGGACCTGCGGATGCAGGCCGCCAGTCGCGCTGGCGCGATGCC
>NZ_CALRUC010000138.1:0-10386 GCF_943371255.1 Ferrovibrio terrae
GAAGGACGCGTAACATGGGTTTCAAATGCGGCATTGTCGGCCTGCCCAATGTCGGCAAGTCGACGCTGTTCAATGCGCTGACGCAGACCGCCGCCGCGCAGGCAGCCAACTATCCCTTCTGCACCATTGAGCCGAATACCGGCCTGGTCGGCGTGCCGGATGAGCGGCTCGATGTGCTGGCCGGGATCGCCGGCTCGGCCAAGATCATCCCCACCCAGCTCACCTTCGTCGACATCGCCGGCCTGGTGCGCGGCGCCTCGAAGGGCGAAGGCCTAGGCAACCAGTTCCTCGCCCATATCCGCGAGGTGGATGCGATCTGCCATGTGCTGCGCTGTTTTGAGGACGGCGACATCACCCATGTGGAAGGCAAGGTCGATCCGATCGCCGATGCCGAAACGGTCGAGACCGAGCTGATGCTGTCTGACCTCGAAAGCCTGGAGCGCCGCGTCGACCAGACGGCGAAGCGCGCCAAGCAGGGCAACGAAGAAGAGAAGGCCCGGCTGGCCGTGATGGAAAAGGTGCTGGTGGCGCTGCGTGAAGGCAGGCCGGCCCGCACCGTGGTGCCGACCGAGGATGAAAAGAAGCTCTATACCGAGCTGATGCTGATCACCGCAAAGCCGGTACTCTATGTCTGCAACGTGGAGGAAGCTTCCGCCGCCGAAGGCAATGCCTTCTCCGAACGGGTGAAAGCCAAGGCCGCCGCCGAGGGCGCCGCCATGGTGGTGATTTCGGCTGCCATCGAATCCGAAGTGGCGCAGCTCGACAGCGACGAGGAGAAGGCCGCCTTCCTGGCCGATCTCGGCCTCAAGGAAACCGGCCTGACCCGGGTGATCCGCGCCGGCTACGGCCTGCTGGGACTGCTCACCTTCTTCACAGTCGGGCCAAAGGAAGCCCGCGCCTGGACCGTGCGCAAGGGCGCCAAGGCTCCTGAATCGGCCGGCGTCATCCATACCGATTTCGAGAAGGGCTTCATCCGCGCCGAAACCATCGCCTATGTCGACTATGTCGCCGGCAAGGGCGAGGCCGGCGCGCGCGATGCCGGAAAATTGCGTCTGGAAGGCAAGGACTACATCGTGCAGGATGGCGATGTGATGCATTTCCGGTTCAATACTTAAGAGCAGCCATGAAATATCTGGAAGATTTCATCGTCGGGCAGGTCATGGACTACCCGCCCCGCACGGTGAGCGAAGAAGAGATCATCGCCTTCGCGCGGGACTACGATCCGCAGCCCTTCCATCTCGACAAGGAGGCCGCCAAACAGTCGCTGTTTGGCGGCCTCTGCGCTTCCGGCTGGCACACGGCTGGCCTGATGATGCGCATCCTGGTCGACAACATGATCGGCCAGTCTGCCAGCATGGGATCGCCCGGCGTCGACCAGCTGCGTTGGGTCAAGCCGGTTTTCCCCGGCGACACCCTGCATCTGAGGGGCGAAGTGGTCGAGGCACGGGTCTCCCAGTCCAAGCCCGATCGCGGCGTCATCACCTCGCGCTACGAGATGCGCAATCAGAAGGGCGAAACCGTGCTGACCATGCAGGCCAAGGGCATGTATGCCCGCCGGCCGGTGTGACCGGAGCTGCCATGCAGTATTACGAGGATATTGAAATCGGTGCGTCGCGCGACTTCGGCAGCCGCACCTTCACCGAAGCGGAAATCATCGCCTTTGCCCGGCAGTTCGATCCGCAGCCCTTCCATGTCGACCCGGAAGCCGCCCGCAAGACTGCGTTCGGCGGCCTGATCGCCTCTGGCTGGCACACGGCAGCGGTCGTGATGCGCCTGCTTGTCGATTCCGCCATCGATCTGGAGGCCGGCCTGGGCTCGCCCGGCTTCGATGACCTCGCCTGGCTGAAGCCGGTGCGGCCCGGTGACACCATCCGCGGCCGCATGACCTGCATCGACAAGACGCCATCGCGCAGCCGGCCCGGCATCGGCTCGGCCCGCTTTATGGTGGAAGCCATCAACCAGAAGGACGAGCTGGTGATGCGCTTCACCAGTATCGGCATCATGCGTTTCCGCAATCCGGCCCAGACCTGAAGCCAAGACCTGAGGAGTCCATCATGGGTGCCATGACCAGCCTGACCGCCGCCGACGGCCATCGCCTTGCTGCCTATATCGCCGAGCCGAAGGGCACGGCCAAGGGCGGCGTCGTGGTGATCCAGGAGATCTTCGGCGTCAACAGTCACATCAAGGCGGTAGCCGACGGCTATGCCGCCGATGGCTATTACGTCGTGGCGCCGGCCCTGTTCGATCGCGTGCAGGCCAATGTCGATCTGGGCTACAGCGCCGATGATGTGGCCGCCGGTCGCGAGATTCGCGGCAAGATGGTCTGGGATACCGTGATGCAGGACGTGACCGTGGCCTTTGCCGCTGCCGCCCGCGCCGGCCGCGTCGGCACTGTGGGCTACTGCTATGGCGGCGGCGTCACCTGGAAGATGGCGGTCGCTCTGCCCGGCCTGGCGGCCTCGGTGGGCTATTACGGCGGCCCCTGGGGCGAATTGAAGGACGAGGCGCCGAAGGCACCCTGCCTGCTGCATTTCGGTGCGCTCGACAAGATGATCCCGACCAGCCTGGCCGATGAGCTGAAGGCCAAGCACCCCTTCATCACCACGCATATCTACGATGCCGATCATGGCTTCAACTGCGATCAGCGCGCGACCTACAATGCCGCAGCTGCCGTGACCGCACGGCGCCGCACGCTGGCCTTCTTCGAAGCGTTGCTCTGAATTCCGGTCAGGCGCGGCTGGAGAATTCCAGGAAGCAGCCATGGGCGGCTGAGGCCGGCACCAACACGGTGCCGTCCAGGCTGCGCGCATGGTCCACGCCAGCCGCCTTGAAATAGGCCGCGGCAGCGTCCGTGTTGTGCACGCGGAAGCGCAGGCCGGCCACATAAGGCGTCGGTCGTGGCGGGTGGGCGAGATCGGGGAACAGGGTATCGAGATCATCGGGCGTGACGAACAGGATCGTCTCGGTACCGCTGCGCACCGCCACCATACGGTCGGTGCGCACGGTGTTGCCGGCGCCGACCAGGGTTTCGTAAGCCAGCTCCAGTGCCACCGGATTATCGGTCACCACGATCACACTGCTGATCTGCTCGGCGCCATTGGGATGCACCAGCCATTCCGGCCTGCGCAGCAGTTCCGGCGTCAGATGCTGGCACAGGAACATGGATAGCTGCGGGGTCGCTTCGGGGGGCAGATGCACCAGTGAAAAGGCCGGCAGCACGGTGCCTTCGGGCAACTCCAGTTCGCGCTTCAGATTCTGCGGCGCGGACGGATTCAATCCCGAAGCCTTGAGTTCGGCGACTGCCGTGACGGCATCGTCGATCCCCAGCACCACCTTGTGCACGCCCTCGCCCTTGATCCTGAGCGTGTCTTCCAGCCCGGCGGTATAGCCGCCCGGCTCGGCGATCCCGAGCAGTTCGTGATAGGTGCGCGGGAACATGATGCAGTAGTTGCCGGTGGCCCAGCCGATATGTCGCCCGCGCGGCGTGATGGTGAAGCCGAGCCTGCGGTAGGTTTCCCGCGCCGCCTCAAGATCCGTCGTCGCCAATACGGTGTGGTCGAGCCCGGTAATCCGATGTGCCACTGCTCTGCTCCGACAGGCTCAGTGCCCGTCAAACTCGCAAAGCGACAGCACCTGTACGCCCAGCGCCTCGAGCCGCTTGCGACCGCCCAGTTCCGGCAGGTCGACGATGAAGGAACAGCCGACCACGGTGCCCTTATGGGCGCGGATCAGCTTGATCGCCGCCTCGGCGGTGCCGCCGGTGGCGATCAGGTCATCGACGATCAGGATGTTTTCATTCGGCTGGATGGCATCGACATGGATTTCCATCGAATCGGTGCCGTATTCCAGCTGATATTCCTGCGACATGGTCTTCCACGGCAGCTTGCCGCGCTTGCGCACCGGTACGAAGCCGATAGAGAGCTGATGCGCGATGGCACCACCCAGGATGAAACCGCGCGCCTCGATGCCCACCACCTTGTCGATGCGGGTACCGGCCAGCGGCTGCACCATCTCGTCGACGGTCTTGCGGAAGCCGCGTGCGTCCTGCAGCAGCGTGGTGATGTCGCGGAACATGATGCCCGGCTTCGGATAGTCGGGGATGGCGCGGATCTTTTCCTTGATACCCTGCATGGCAGGTCTGTCCTTTATCTTTAAGCTCTGAACATGCGGCCGGCGACCGCATCGAGTTTCTTCTTCATCTTGGGGTCGCGCTTTTCCGGCGCGGTGATCAGCGCCGTATCCAGCACATGACCGCAGCCCTGCGGGCAATGCCCGGGGCGATGCTTCAGATGCGGCACGGCCTTGGCGACCAGGTTCTGACCCTTTTCGGCGTTATCCAGCAGAACGCGGATCACGGCGGCGACATCGACATGATCATGATCCGGGTGCCAGCAGTCGTAGTCGGTGACCATGGCGACTGAAGCGTAGCAAAGCTCGGCCTCGCGGGCGAGCTTGGCCTCCGGCGCATTGGTCATGCCGATCACGTCGCAACCCCAGCTCTTGTAGAGGAAGCTTTCCGCCTGGGTCGAGAATTGCGGGCCTTCCATGCAGAGGTATGTGCCGCCCCGCTGCGCCGTGATCCCGGCCTCCCGGGCAGCCTTCTCCAGCGCATCGCCGAGGCGATGGCAGACCGGATGGCCGGCCGAGACATGCGCGACCAGGCCGGTACCAAAGAAGCTCTTCTGCCGCATGAAGGTGCGGTCGATAAACTGGTCGACGATCACGAAGGTGCCCGGCGCCAGGTTTTCCTTGAACGAGCCGCAGGCCGAAACCGAAAGCACATCCTGGCAGCCGACGCGCTTGAGCGCATCGATATTGGCGCGGTAGTTCACCTCGGACGGCGAATGGACATGGCCGCGGCCATGGCGCGGCAGGAAGACCAGCTCGGCGCCATCCAGCGTGCCGAACAGCAGTTCGTCGGAGGGATCGCCCCAGGGGGTCGAAACCTTGCGCCATTTGGTGTTCTTCAGCCCGGCCATGCCGTAGATACCGCTGCCGCCCAGTACGCCGATGCGCACCGGATCGCCCGGCTTGGCGACATGTGGCTTGGGAATGCCGGCCTTGACTGCGGTCGCGCGAACCGCCTTCACCGGCTGGCGCTTGGCGGCAGTCTTCTTCACGACCTTTTTGACAGCCTTCTTCGCAGGTGCCTTCACGGCCTTCTTTGCCGCTTTTTTCTTCGCTTTTGCCATGGATGATGTCCCCCGGACTCGGGCCGAATGCCGCGCGCGACTTAAGCAAACCCCCTGTAGCAGTGCAACAAAAAAGGCCGCCCGGAAGGCGGCCTTTTCCGTGTCTCGATCAAATCAGGCCTAGTGCAGCTTGGCCCAGATGCGCTTCTTGGCAGCGAAGAACAGGCCAGTCAGCACGACCAGGAAGATCATCACCTTGAAGCCCATGCGCTTGCGCTCTTCCAGTTTGGGCTCGGCGGCCCACATCAGGAAAGCCGAAACGTCGTGTGCCATCTGGTCGACGGTCGCCTTGGTGCCGTCGGCATAGGTCACCTGGTCCGCATTCAGCGGCTGCGGCATGGCGATCTGGTGGCCCGCGAAGTACTCATTGTAGTTCAGGCCTTCGCCGAGGGCGAACCCAGCCGGGGCATCCTTGTAACCCGTCAGCAGCGCCTTGATGTAATCGGCGCCGGCACCCTCACGACGGCCATGATCACGGGCCTTGGCGATCAGCGACAGATCGAGCGGATAGGCGCCGCCATTCGAGGCCCGCGCCGCTTTCTCGTTCGGGAAGGGCGATGGGAACTTGTCGGACGGCAGGGCCGCACGCTTGAACATATCGCCCGCATCGTTCGGGCCGTCGGTCACCTCGAAGGTGGCCGCCAGCGCCTTTACTTCGGCCGCGGTGAAGCCCGGGCCGCCCGGATCGGCGAGATTGCGGAACGCCACATACTTCATGGCATGGCAGGCCGCGCAGACTTCCTTGTAGACCTGATAACCGCGCTGCAGTTCAGCGCGATCATAGGTTCCGAAGGCACCGGTGAAGCTCCACTTCTGTGCCGGCGGCGCGACACTGTCACCAGCGGCGAGAGCCGGAGCGGCGAAGCCAATTACCACCGCGGCTAGGATCGTGCGCATCATTGTCACCTTCATGGTCCGATCCCCCTTACGCCTTGCTGCCGGCAGCGCCGGGCTCGGTCTTGAGCACAGCCTCACTGATCGAGGCAGGCAGCTTCAGCGGCTTCTCGAACCAGCCAACCAGCGGCATCAGGATCAGGAAATGCGCGAAGTAATACACCGTGCAGACCCGGCCGATCACCAGGGCCAGACCTTCCGGCGGCAGGCCGCCGGCATAGGTCAGGCCGATGCAGGCGATCAGGAAGACCCAGAACAACTGCTTGTAGATCGGACGGAACTTGGCCGACCGCACCTTGCTGGTGTCCAGCCAGGGCAGCAGGAACAGAATCAGGATGGCGCCGAACATCAGCAGCACGCCACCCAGCTTGTCGGGCACCGAACGCAGAATCGCGTAGAACGGCAGGAAGTACCATTCCGGCACGATATGCGCCGGGGTCACCAGCGGGTTGGCCGGAATGTAGTTGTCCGGATGGCCCAGGAAGTTCGGCGCGTAGAACAGGAAGAAGCAGAAGAAGATCAGGAAGGCGCCGACGCCGACTGCATCCTTGATGGTGTAGTAGGGATGGAACGGGATGCGGTCCTGCGGGCCCTTGGTATCGATACCCAGCGGGTTGTTCGAGCCGTGCTGGTGCAGGGCGAGAATATGCAGGATGACAATGCCGACGATCACGAACGGCAGCAGGTAGTGCAGCGAGAAGAATCGGTTCAGCGTCGGGTTATCGACGGCGAAACCACCCCACAGCCAGGTCACGATCGGCTCGCCGACCACCGGAATGGCCGAGAACAGATTGGTGATCACGGTGGCGCCCCAGAAGCTCATCTGGCCCCAGGGCAGCACATAGCCCATGAATGCGGTCGCCATCATCAGCAGGAAGATGATCAGGCCGAGGAACCACAGGATTTCGCGCGGCGCCTTGTAGGAACCGAAATACAGGCCGCGGAAGATATGGATGTAGACCACGATGAAGAACATCGAGGCGCCGTTGGCATGCATGTAGCGCAGCAGCCAACCGTAGTTGACGTCGCGCATGATGTGCTCGACCGCATCGAAGGCCATCGAGGTATGCGGGGTGTAGTGCATCACCAGCACGATGCCGGTGAGGATCTGGATCACCAGGCAGAGGCCGGCCAGCGAGCCGAAATTCCACCAGTAGTTCAGGTTCTTTGGCGTCGGATACTGGCTACCGACCATATGATCGAGGGTGGAGAAGACCGGCAGGCGGTACTCGATCCACTTGACGAGCGGGTTGCTCATGAAACCGGAATTATTGTCAGCCATGGGTGCTGGTCCTTAGCCTTAGCCGATACGGATGCGGGTATCGTTGAGGAAGGCGTATTCCGGAATCGGAAGATTCGCCGGCGCAGGGCCTTTGCGGATGCGGCCCGAGGTATCGTAGTGCGAACCGTGGCAAGGGCAGAACCAACCGCCAAACTCGCCCTGCTGGCCGAGCGGCACGCAGCCCAGATGGGTACACACGCCCATCATGACCAGCCATTCCGGCTTTTTCACGCGATCGGCATCCTTGGCCGGGTCCGGCAGGGCCGCCGCGTCATCCTTCTTCGCCTGCTCGATCTCGGCGGCGGTGCGGTGACGTACGAAGACCGGCTTGCCGCGCCACAGGATGGTGACGCTCTGGCCCGCAGCGATCTGACTCAGATCGACTTCGGTGCTCGACAGCGCCAGCACATCGGCCGACGGGTTCATCTGATGAATGAACGGCCATACCGCCGCCGCCGCTCCCACCGCGGCGAAGGCACCGGCGGAAACGACGATAAAGTCGCGCCGGGTCGGCTCGGTCGTACCGGCCGCTTGGGTCGCTGTCCCTGCCATAGATCCCTCGAAGATAATAAGACTTGGAAACGTGTCGCGATATTTCTCACTATATGTTGGCGAAGTCCAGCACTTAGCCCGACGGATGCGACAGGTTGCCGCAGGGGTCTTGTCCTTGGAATCACCTCGGGAAACCGCGAAAAAAATGCCCCTCTTGCCCCCCGCCCCGGAACCCGATTCAGAACCCCCATTGGAAGGCCATGCGGCTCGCGCTTTTTGAACCTGACATCCCGCCGAACCTGGGCACGATTCTGCGCCTGGGCGCCTGCCTGGAAACGCCGGTCCACGTGATCGAGCCCTGCGGATTCCCTTTCTCGGTGCAGACCGTGCGCCGCAGTGCCATGGACTATCTCGAACATGCCGAGATCCACCGGCACTTGAGCTGGGGGCATTTCCTGGCTGAACGGCCGGCCGGCCGCCTGGTGCTGATGACCACCCGGGCCGCCGTTCCCTATACGGAGTTCCGCTTCGCCCCCGATGACATCCTGCTGTTCGGCCGTGAGAGCAAAGGCGCGCCGGATTATGTCCATGCCGCCGCCGATGCGCGGCTGCTGATCCCGATCCGACCTGGCCTGCGCTCGATCAATGTCGCCACCGCCGCCGCCATCGTCCTTGGCGAAGGCCTGCGACAATGCGATGCCTTCCCGCGCAGCGCCGTCACCGCACCGCCGCGCAACAAGGAGTAAAACCCATGAGTGACTCCGTCATCACCCAACGCCAGGCACAGGCCAGACACTGGTTCGAATCGCTGCGCGACCGGATCTGCGCCGCTTTCGAGTCACTGGAAGACGACCTGAACGGACCGTTGCGCGACCGTCCCGCCGGCCGTTTCGAACGCACGCCCTGGGAGCGGCCCGGCGGCGGCGGCGGCGTCATGAGCGTGATGCACGGCCGGGTGTTCGAGAAGGTCGGCGTGAATGTCTCAACCGTGCATGGCGAGTTCAGCGAGGACTTCCGCAAGCAGATTCCCGGCGCCGCGGCCGACGGCCGTTTCTGGGCCTCAGGCATCTCGCTGGTGGCCCATCTGCAGTCGCCCAAGGTGCCGGCGGTTCATATGAACACCCGCTTCATCGTCACCAGCAAGGCCTGGTTCGGCGGCGGTGCCGATCTGACCCCCATGGTTGCCGATGAAACCGACACTGCCGCCTTCCATGCCGCGCTGAAGGGCGCCTGCGATCGTTTCGATCCGGGCTACTACCCGCGTTTCAAGCAATGGTGCGATGAGTATTTCTACCTGCCGCATCGCAACGAGCCGCGCGGCGTCGGCGGTATCTTCTACGATCAACTCGACAGCGGCGATTGGAAACGCGATTTCGAATTCACCAAAGCGGTCGGCGAATCGTTCCTCGAATCATATCCAAAAATCGCCCGCAAACACCTCGATGAGGCGTGGTCGGAGGCCGAAAGAGAGCATCAACTGGTCCGTCGCGGACGCTATGTTGAGTTCAATTTGCTCTATGATCGCGGCACAACTTTCGGTCTGAAAACCGGCGGCAACACCGAAGCGATTCTGATGTCGATGCCACCGAGCGTGAAATGGCCGTGATTAAAAAACACCAGATTTCATGCGGGTTTTTTGCATGTCGCGTTTTTCTCAAGTCATCGCGCGCGTTTTACTTGAGCGATGCTTTTTCGTTCGTGCCGCGTGCATGATTCCGCTATCGGATTGGGAATGCGCTTAACCATTTTTTAAGCGCGCGCAAGATTTAGTGGTTAATACTGCAGCGTTGTGCTACAGATATACGTGTTCGGGAAACATTTCCCGAAAACTTCGTTGCGGTGAAAACCGCACTCTAATCCATGGAGGAGAAACTCATGGCTGCGAAGAAAAAGGCCGCTAAGAAGAAGGTGGCGAAGAAGGCTGTGAAGGCTAAGAAGGCCCCGAAGGCCAAGAAGAAGGCTGCCAAGAAGAAGGCCGCCAAGAAGAAGTAAAGTTAGAGTTTTAGTATGTGGTCTTGAGCTCCACGTCGGCGACCGGGTTTACGGCGCCGACGTGGAGCTCAAGCTCTTTTAGGGCTGTAGTAATTCCGCGCTGACTACAGTCCCATCCCTGCTCAGGCAGGCCGCGCCGAAATCAAAACAAAATAAAATCAAACATTTAGCGTCTTAATCCTCGTCTTCCGGGGCCAGACGCACGCGATCGCCCAGGCGCTGTAGGCAAGCCTCGCGATTGGGGCGGAATCCTTCATCCGCCCACCAGGATTCCAGTTCGTTGAGCAGGGCGCTGACCGTCGGCCCGGGTGCGAAACCGGCGGCCAGAATGTCGGCACCACGCAACGGAAAGACCGGACGCTGCCAGGTCGTGCTGGCTATGGACCGGGTGACGGCGCGCTCGCCATCGACCTGCTGACGGCTCGCCGCCAGCAGGATGCCATCGCGGCACCGTTCCGCCCCCAGGCGATAGAGCATCAGCCGGAACGCCGATTCGTCTTCCAGCATCGCAGCATCGATCGGCGGCAGCGATAG
>NZ_CALRUC010000139.1:0-9999 GCF_943371255.1 Ferrovibrio terrae
GTCGACATGATCTATACCGGTGTTGCCTTTGCCGGTTCGATTCACAAGCCGATCGCCATCACCAATGCGCCCTTCATTCTGCGGGATTACAGCCATTGGAAGGCGTATCGCGATTCCAAGCTGTTCCGCGATATCGCGTCTGGTTATGAAAAGAAGACCGGCCATAAGGTGGTGTCGCTGACCTATTACGGTCAGCGCCATGTGACGGCCAATCGAGAAATCAAGAAGCCGGAAGACATGAAGGGCATGAAGCTGCGGGTGCCGCCGGCGCCATTATTTCTCATGTTCACCAAGTCGGTCGGGGCCAATGCCACGCCGATTGCTTTCGCGGAAGTGTATCTCGCGCTTCAGCAGAAGACGGTGGACGGTCAGGAAAATCCGCTGCCCACCATCATGGCCAAGAAGTTCTACGAAGTGCAGAGCCATATCATGCTGACCGGCCATATTACGGAATCGCTGGTTGCCAATGTCGGTGGGCATGTCTGGAGCAAGCTGAACGACGCCGAGAAGAAAATCTTCCAGGAGGTTCTGCTGGAGGCGGCATCGCGCGCCAGCGAGCAGATCCGCACCTCCGAGCAGAAGCTGGCGGATGAATTCCGCAAGCTGGGTAAGACCGTTGTAGAGGTCGATCGCGAGGCCTTCCGCAAGGCGGCGATGCCGCTGCATAACGACGCCGGTGCGGGCGCGGGCTGGAGCAAGGCGGAATACGACGCTCTGCAGGCACTGAAGTAAACGGAATGGCAGGCGCGGCACTGGATGTCGCGCCTGCCAAACCATGCTGTAACAGGAGTTGTCCGTGACACAATCCCAACATTTGAACCAGCCGGATGATGGCGCGCCCCTGATCGCTGCCGAAGACCCCGATTACGTGATCAAGCCCTATATCGAGGACGTGCTCGCATTCATCATTTTTTGGGCGCTGTCCGGCGTGGTTTTTCTGCAGTTCTTCACGCGCTATGTGCTGAATGATTCGATGGCATGGACCGAGGAAATTGCCCGGTATCTGCTGATCTGGGTCACCTTTGTCGGCGGTGCCATAGCCATGCGGCGAGGCACGAATATCGGTGTCGAAGTTTTGCTGCATTTCCTGCCATCAGGTCCGGTCAGGGTGCTGCGCTTCGTCATCGATATCATCACGGTCGGATTTGTCGCACTGCTCTGCTGGTTTGCCGTGCAGATCACCGAGCGGATGCAGATCCAGACAATGATGGTGGTCGATGTGCCCATGAGCGTCGTCTATGCGGGTGTCGCCTGCGGCTGCTTCCTCATGCTGTACCGCAGTCTTGGTGTGCTGCTGGCGAACGCGCGCCGTCGCTGGCAACCCGATCCCAATAAAGTTGACCTGATCATCGATTGAAAGGCCTCGCAGTATGACTGCCCTTTTTGGTGTTTTCTTTTTGCTGCTTCTTGTCGGCGTGCCGATTTTTATCGCGCTGGGTGGCGCGTCGCTGACCTACACGCATTTCTTCTCGACCATGCCGGATTTCGTCACTTTGCACCGTATGGCCGGTGGCGTTGACTCTTTCCCGTTGATCGCGGTGCCATTCTTCATTCTGGCCGGCAACCTCATGAACACGGCCGGAATCACCAACCGGATCTATGATTTCGCCACCGCCGGTGTCGGCTGGCTGCGCGGCGGTCTTGGCCATGTGAATGTGGTTGGATCGGTGATCTTTGCCGGCATGTCAGGCACGGCGGTCGCCGATGCTGGCGGCCTTGGCACGATCGAGATCAAGGCGATGCGGGATCACGGCTATGATGATGAATTTGCCGTTGGCATCACGGCGGCATCCTCGACCATCGGCCCGATCATTCCGCCCTCGCTGCCGATGGTGATTTTCGGCGTGATGGCCAATGTGTCGATCGGCCAGCTGTTTGCGGCGGGCTTCATTCCCGGCCTGCTGATGGCCGCCGCCATGATGGCCTATGTCACCTGGTATGCACACCGGAACGGCATCGGGCGTGACCAGGTCTTCCGCTGGGGCGTACTGGGCCGCACATTCCTGCGTGCCATTCCCGCCCTGCTGACGCCGGCAATTATCATCGGCGGCATGTCGGCCGGGCTGTTCACGCCGACAGAAGCCGCGATTGCGGCCTGCGCCTGGGCCCTGTTCCTGGGCTTGCTGCTGTACAAGACGCTGAGCTGGAAGCAGTTCTACCGGATTTCGCTGGAAACCATCGAAACCACGGCCAGCGTGCTGATCATCGTCGGGGCGGCTTCCCTCTTCGGCTGGGTGCTGACCACCACCAAGGTCACCGAAACGGTTTCCGAGGCCCTGCTGGCGATCACCACGGACCCGTTGCTGCTGCTGCTGATCATCAATTTAATCCTGCTGGTGATCGGCTGCTTCATGGAAACGATCGCGGCCATTTCCATTCTGGTGCCCGTGCTGATGCCGGCCGTCACCAAGGTGGGCATCGACCCGGTACAGTTCGGCGTCATCATGGTGCTCAACCTGATGATCGGGTTGCTGACGCCCCCGGTGGGCATGGTGCTGTTCGTGCTGTCACGGGTCGCCAAGATGTCGTTCGACCGGACCGTGATGGCGGTGTTGCCCTTCCTGGTGCCGCTGCTTGCGGTTCTGGTGCTGATCTCGGCGATCCCGGCCCTGACGCTCTATCTGCCGACGCTCTGGTATCGGTAAGTTTCCAGGCTTCGGCGGGCGGCCGGCGTTTCTGCATTGTTCTTTCTGTGTATGATCTGAGCCAGCGGAGCGACCGGGATGGTTTCTCCGCTGGCTGTCTTCGTTTGCAGAGCTTTCGCGTAATGCCTATTGATGGGCCCGTAACCACTCAGGCGAATTGGCCATTCCGATTTGCGGGGGTAGGCCGCGTTTGCAACACGGGTATCCATAATCTTGCCGAACCATTTTCGCATTCTTCTGGCAATAGCAGGTTTGCAGTTTGTCAGCTTTGCCGTGCTGACTGCGCTCGCGGCAGTGCCTATCCCGGTTTTCGACATCCTCAACATTACCCACGGCTATCTGGCGGACGGATTGTCATGGCATTGGCTGCTGGAACTTCACAACCAGCATCAGATCCTCGTGCCACGGCTATTGCTGGTTGCCGATCTTGCGATCACCGGTGGGCATATGGAGGTGTTTGTCGCTCTGGGTCTGCTGGCCTGGATTGGTGTTTACGGTGTCGTGGCACGGCAGATATCCAGGGACAGCGCGGCTTCCCCCTGGCAGACCTTTGGATATGCGCTGCTGGCGATTGCGCTGTTCCGAGCCTTTCTGTTGGAAAGCATCGTCCTCAATAACGGCTTCAACTATCCCGTTGCAGCGATCTTCGCAGTCTCTGCCTTTGCGCTTGCAGCCAGGCTGGACCCTGCACGGCCGTTCCAGCCGGTGGCATGGCTGGCTGCAATGGCCGCCCTGTGCAGCAGCCTGTGCCTGTTGAACGGCGTGTTGGCGGTGCCGATTGCAGCGGGAATCGCGGTGCTGCGCAGTCGTTCGTTGTTTGCCGCCATTCCATTTGTGGCCGGCGGCATGATTGCGGTGGCTTTGTATGTGAAAGGACCAATGATCGGTGCATCGCAGATGTCATTTGACGTTGGCCTGCTGTTGCAGGCGCTGCTTAATGCATTCGGCGCGCCCTGGGTTCTGAAAGCGACCGTGGCGGGGCAGGCCGTCGGTCTGATTGTCGCTCTGCTGGCATTGGCTTGCCTTGCAGCGTCTTTACGGTCCCGGCTTGCAGGCGTCGATGCCATGGCTGTCGCCCTGATTCTCTTTGGTCTTGGATCGATCATGTTGGCCGCCATCGGACGACCGGAATTGAGCGAGCATATGGGGGCGGTGGGGAGGTATGCCCTCTGGACCGCCCTGGTCCATGCCGGCATCATCCTGACCGTGATACGCCGGCCAGTTATCCTGCAATGGCTGGATCGTCGTGCTTTGCAAGTCGTGCTTTTATTCGTGGCCATCTTGCTGATGGTGGAGCAGGCACGTATGGCGCGCGTTTATCTCGCTCTGGGTCAAGGCATGCAGGCCGCCGCCATCAGGCTTCAGGCTGGGGAGCGGTCCGACGCGGTTTTTGCTGCCATCAAGATCGATCCGGTCTATGGCAGGACAATCTATGATCTTTACGCTGCCCGCGGGCTCTATGGCTTCCGCTGAAACCGGCCCAGATCTGACCGGGCGGGCTTGCAGGACCAGCCAAATTATTATCCTATCAGCGTTATTTCGCGTTGAAGAAAAGCCGGAGGAAATCCAGTCATGAGCAGCAGCAAAGTCGCCCTGATTACTGGCGCAGGCACGGGTATTGGCAAGGCTTCGGCCGTAGCGCTGGCCCGTGCCGGGTACAATGTCGTTTTGGCCGGTCGCCGGTTGGAGGCTTTGGATGCCACCGCGCGTGATGCCGAGAAGCATGGCGTGCGTGCTGTGGCCGTGGCAACCGATGTGGGCGATCATTCACAGGTGAAGGCGCTGTTTGCGAAAACCAAGCAAGCCTTCGGCCGTCTCGATGTCCTGTTTAACAATGCCGGCATGGGTACGCCGGCGATGCCATTGGAAGACCTGTCGTATGAGCAGTGGAAGGCCGTGGTCGATGTCAATCTGACCGGTCCGTTCCTGTGCACCCAGGAAGCCTTCCGCATCATGAAGGACCAGACGCCGCGCGGCGGTCGCATCATTAACAATGGCTCGATCTCGGCCTACGCACCGCGACCATTCTCCTCGCCCTACACCTCGACCAAGCATGCAATCAGCGGCCTGACCAAGGCCAGCTCGCTGGACGGCCGTGCCTATGATATCGCCGTCGGCCAGATCGATATCGGCAATGCCGCCACCGATATGACTGAACGGATGAAGAATGGCGTGTTGCAGCCCGACGGTTCGACGCGGGTTGAACCGCGCATGGATGTCGAGCATGTGGCCAATGCCGTTGTGCATATGGCCAGCTTGCCGCTGGATGCCAACGTGCTGTTCATGACGGTGATGGCGACCAAAATGCCCTTCGTTGGCCGCGGTTGAATTGGTGGCTGCCCAGGACTTGCACTGGATCTGGGGCGAGGTTGTTGTTCCCGCGGGTACGCCTTTCGGACAGCTTGGCGCGACACCAGCCTCAGTTTATGAAGGCTGCGCCACTTGTCCGGGGTGCCGGGCGGTAGCCGAACCAGTGGGGAGAGTAGGGTGAGCGACGCGATTACCCAGATGCGGGAGCAAATCCGCAAGCTTCAGGAGGACAAGGCCCGCCTGGAGGCCGATATGGCCAGTCTGGCCAAGAAGCGGCCTGAACTCGACAAGCAGATTCTCGATATCCAGGCAAAGCTTCGCAACGCCAAGGGGCCGTCGCAGCAGTTGCAAACCGACCTGCGCAATGCGAAAGAGGCCGCGCAGGGGGCTGCCGGGGGTATCCAGAGCCTGCGGGGAAAAATTGCGGAACTGACCGGAAAGATTGCAGAACTGGATAAAAACATTAAAATCGTTGAAGATTTCATGCGGCCGAAGAAATAGGCTGCTTAAAGCGATGAAAACAGGGGGCAGAGGGGCAGTATGAACCCCATGGAAGTCGAACGGATGCTGGCTCGCCACCGTGAGTGGCTGATGAAGCGTCCCCGCGGTGCCCGCCTAAATCTCTCGCTTGCCGATCTGCAGGGGTATGATTTCAGCGGCGCGGACCTGCGCGCCGCCAAGATGTCCGGTGCCAATATGTCGCGTGCCGTACTGGTGGAGACCAACCTCTCGGAAGCCGATCTTTTTGCTGCCAATTTGGAACGAGCGGACCTTTCCAAGGCCGACCTGACCAAGGCCGACCTGCGGGGTGCCTCCATGCGCGGGGCAACCCTGGCCGGCGCCCGCCTGATGGGGGTCGATTTCCGGGGGGGCGCCCTGATGCAGGCCTCCGATAACGGTGTGGGCTTCGGCGGGCCTGATTCCCAGGGTAAGAAGCCCAAGGCCAATACCGGGGGCGCCGACCTGGCGGAAGCCAATCTGCGCGGCTCGAACCTGACCGGTTCGAACATGAACGGCGTGAATCTGGCGGGCGCCAACCTGTCGCGTGCCAACCTGACCAAGGTATCGCTCCGCAAGGCCAACCTGGCTGGCGCCGATTTCAAGGGCGCCTGTCTGCGCGGCGTCGATATGTCTCTGGCGCTGATCGACGGCGCCGACTTCCAGGGGGCTGACCTGAAGGGCGCGATCCTGGAAGACGTCGACATGGACTCGGCGAATTTCACCGGGGCAGAGCTGTTCGTCGATGTTTCCAGCTTTGGCGACACCGTGGCCGGTATCCTTCAGGAGCACGAGAAGTGGATCAAGACCGATGGCCGCGAAGGCACGCGCGCCGATCTGGCCGGTCTGAACATGGAACGTATCGACCTGTCGAATAAGGACTTGAGCGGTGCGAACCTGAAAGGTGCCAAGCTGGCCGGCGCCAAGCTGCAGAACACCACATTGGTGATGACCGATCTTTCAGAAGCCGATCTGACCGGCGCCAACATGATCGGCGCCTTGGCCAATGGTGTTAATCTCGCCCGTGCCATCCTGCAGAAAGCAATCCTGCAGCGTGCCCAGCTCGGCCAGGTGCCGCTGCGCGGGCCAGACGGCAAGCCGATTGGCCGCTATTGGTCAGCCAGCCTAGCGGCAGCAGATGCCTCGGATGCCGACTTCTCTGATGCGCTGCTCAAAGGGGCAAACCTGATTGATGCCAAACTGAACCGGGCCCGATTGGTCAATGCCAATCTGACCGATGCCAAAATGGTCAACACCGATCTGAACGGTGCCGACCTGACCGGCGCCCAGTTGCCGCCGCAGGATTGAGTTCTCGATCTAGCCTTCCATGTTGCGCACGCGCTCCATGCGCATGCGGCCGGCATGGTCGATTGCTTCCTTGTAGGATTCAGGTGCCACCGAAGAAAGCTTGTGACTCAGGCTTCGCGTCATCTGCCATTCCTTCTTCGGGTCGCTCTTGCTGAGCAGGGCCTTGGAATTGAGATTGGACAGGATGCGCTCCCACAGCGTTTCAGCGCAGTGGGGCAGGCGATTCTCACCAAGCATGCGGTTGAGCTTTTCAAGGATCGGGTCGGGCTTCGCCGGCATTTCCAGCTTGCCGGCGGACAGATCGGCCAGCGCGATGAGAGCCTCTGACAGGCTGGCGCGGGAACCGAGAATGTCCTGGATCAGCGTGGTTGAATCGAGGCAGGCGGCCGAGACTTCATCCAGCAGTTCGCTGGTGCCATTCATCGGCCGGTCGATCATGTCGGTCAGCGCGATATCCAGGCGCCCGGCATAGCTTGAGAGCGACTGCGTGACTTTCGATGTCTGGAAGAAAAACAGGAAGCGCAACTCGTCGCCCTGATATTTATTCGCCAGCCGTTCATACAGGCGGGCGAAATCATTGCCTTCAAAGGCAGGCAGGTTTTTCTCGGCCAGCAGGTTGCGCGTATGGGCAATCAGCTTGTCGAACAGGGCTTCGAGCTTCTTGCTGCGTTCAGCCTGGCCGGGCAACCCGGGCTGGGTCTGCGCGCCGGCAAGGGCGTAGATGCCGGCACGCAGGAAGCTGCTCATGTCATTCAGCTTGCGCTGATGCTGCGGCGAATGCAGCAGTTCGATTGCGGTGGCATTCTGCTTGTCGAGGAATTCACGAAAGACGGTGCTGATACCCTTGACCGACGGGCGACGGCTGAAATCGTGGATCGTTTCCAGTGCCGGATAGGGGCCCTTGAACGGGCGCGTCGTCATTGTCTTGGGCCGCGCGGTGGCAACCTTGTTGAAAATTTCCGACTGTGTACCGAAACCATCTGAACGCTCGCGCGACCGCAGCACTTTCACGGCCTGGAAATCGCCCATATTCAGCAGGGCATTGGCCTGCGCGATGGCATTCTTTTCCAATTGCTCATTGGCATGCTGGGTGTTGCTGGTTTCGCCTTCCAGACGTTTGTCGAGGCGCCAGCGGCCATCGACCTGCACGTAGATTTCATATGAAAATGCGCGCGATCCCGCACCGAATATCGACCCAAATACCATGACTCGTCCCCACCACTTCGGCCTGTCTGCCCGATAGATTTATAGAATTTTTGCGCCCCTGAAACATATTTTCAAGGGCCACATCCCCACGGCTAATCCTGCTTATCGCGGCGCTGACGCTCGGCGATCGCTTTCTGTTCAATTGTTTGCAATTGCTTGGCAAAACGCTCAAAGGCTTGCGCTACCGAAAGCACGAACTGGCGCTGCTGCGGCTCGGCCATTTCCAGCGCGGCTTCGGCAAATTTACGTGACTGCTGTCGTGCCAGGCCGGCCGCATCGCGAAACGCATCGACGCGCACCTGCTCGAAGGTCGACAGGATGCAATGCCGGGTGATGCTTTCTTCAACAGTCTTGAAAGATGCTTCTTTGACCATGCCATCCTTGAGCAGGTCGAAGACCAGCAACGTCTCTTCCGAAATGCGGTTGATAATGCCGTCGACCCGCTCGCGGTCGCGCGGCGTCGGAGCCAGATCAGGTTCCGACGGCTTTTTCGCTGCGCGCTTGACGACACTGGACCACATGACCCTGAACTGACGGCCCTTTCTGGCATCCGTCGGAACTGCCTGCCTGCTCGCATAGTGCGATACAACTCCGAGGTGCGCCAGCACTATTGCATACAAATAGTTGCGCAAGGCTTAAGCCTTGGTAACCTCACCAAGGTTAGCGGAATGTTCTGCCCGTGCCCCAGCGGGCAAAAAAAGGGCCCCGCAAGCGGGGCCCTTTTCGGTGATGCGGGCGTGCCGCGATCAGCCTTTTTTCGCCGGTGCGGCCCGCTTTTTCTGCGATGCCGCGATCATGAAGTTGTCGAAGGTGTTTTCCGAAACACGGAACCACGACACCTGCTCGTCGCGGAACTTGACCCAGTTGTCGAACACCTTCTTGAACTTCGGGTTCTTCGCCGAGGTGTCGTCATAGAGTTCAACCGCGGCGTTGAAGCAGGCTTCCATCACCGGGCGCGGGAAGGCACGCAACTGCGTACCACCGGCGATCAGCTTGCGCAGGGCGGCCGGATTCTGGGCATCGTACTTCGCCACCATCCAGACATTCGCATCGGCGCAGGCTGCTTCGAGAATGGCCTGGTATTCCTTCGGCAGCTTGTTCCACTGCTCGATGTTCACCATGACCGAGAGCTGCGGGCCACCTTCCCACCACCCCGGGTAGTAGTAGTACTTGGCAACCTTGTTGAAGCCGAGCTTCTCGTCGTCATAAGGCCCGACCCATTCGGCCGCATCGATGGTGCCCTTTTCCAGCGCCGGATAGATGTCGCCGCCAGCGATCTGCTGCGGCACAACGCCCAGTTTGGTGAGCACCTGACCGGCGAAACCGCCGATGCGGAACTTCAGGCCGTTCAGATCCTCGGTGGTCTTGATTTCCTTACGGAACCAGCCGCCCATCTGCGCACCGGTATTGCCGGCCGGAATTGCATGGCAGTTATAGTCCTTGAAGAACTCGTTCATCAGGGCGCGGCCGCCGCCGTGATGCATCCAGGCATTCTGCTGGCGGGCGTTCAGACCAAAGGGGATGGCGGTATCGAAGGCGAAGGTCGGATCCTTGCCGACATAGTAGTAGTTCGCCGTGTGACCGCATTCCACCGTGCCGGCCTGGACGGCGTCGAGCACCTGCAAGCCGGGCACGATTTCACCACCGGCGAATACGCGGATCTGGAACTTGCCGCCAGTGGCGGCATTCACACGATTGGCGACCACTTCACCGGCGCCATAGATGGTATCGAGGCTCTTTGGGAAGCTCGATGCCATGCGCCAGCGGATTTCAGGCTGGCTCTGCGCCACTGCCGGCATCGGGAAGCTGGCGGCAACACCGATGCTGCCGGCACCCGCCAAGGCGGCGCCTTTAAGGAACTTGCGTCGTTGCATTTTTATCTTCTCCCTGTTTGGCGGGCCGGACACTTTCGGCCCGATTACCGACCGTCCTTGCAGACTCGCGCTGCGTCAGACGATGGGGGGAGATTACGGGATCAGGTTAACCAGAACAACGACCGATAAAGAAAAGCCCCGACAGAGCGGGGCTTTTC
>NZ_CALRUC010000140.1:0-9937 GCF_943371255.1 Ferrovibrio terrae
CGGGCCGGGCTGGCATGGGTTTCCGCCATCGTCACGGCCGCAGGGAAGGCCAGCGAATGCCGGTCGCGCGGATCGGGTGCCGACAGCGCGCAGAGCGTGGCAGCGACATCATCCAGGCTGCGGCCGAACAGGCCGATCACTTCCAGATCATTGTAGATCTCGGGGAAACCGCCGGTGCGGGCAATACGGCCAATGCTGGGTTTGAGGCCGACCAGGCCGGTATGGCCGGCGGGGCGGCGGGTCGAGCCGCCGCCGTCGGTGCCGAGTGCAATCGGGCCGAAACCGGCGGCAACAGACGCCACCGCGCCGCCGCTGGACCCACCCGGCGTCAGCGCAGGATTCCACGGATTGCCGGTGGCGCCGAACAGCAGATTGTAGGTGTAACCCTGCACGGTGAATTCCGGCACATTGGTCTTGCCCAGCAGCACGGCGCCGGCCGCACGCAGGCGCGCAATCGGCAGTTCATCGGCCGGCGGCAGATTGTCTTGCAGCAGCTGGCTGCCCCAGGTGGCGGGCATACCACCAACCACCAGACTGTCCTTGATCGTCACCGGGATGCCATCCAGCGGCCCGAGTGCACGACCCTCGCGATAACGCGTGGCACTGGCCTCGGCCGCCTTCAGGGCGCCGGCGGCATCCAGATGCACGACGGCATTCAGTTTCGGATTGAGTGCGGCGATACGGTCGAGGATCGCCTGCGTCACTTCCACCGGCGAGCGGGTGCCGCTGGTATAGGCCTTGTGCAGGTCTGCGGCGCTCAGGCGCCAGGCCGCTTCGGTCATGCCGTCCTCATTTCATCGGTTCAGTCCTGAATACGCATTGAGGCTCACCGGGGCAATAACCGGGAAGATTCAGTGTTTATGTATCCCGAAAATGCATGAAAATGAGAACAAAATATGAAAATTTGCCACTTTCACAGCTATAATGTATACAGGCGACAAGTCATAAGAACCGGAGGAAACGTCGGAATGGCCGCCAATCAGCCTTTCACGATGGATGCGGGTGCCGCGCCCTGGCCCCTGAATGCCTGGTATGTGGTCGCCTGGGATCATGAGGTGAAGCGCAGCCTGCTGCCGCGCACGATCTGCGGCGAGAAGCTGGTGGTCTATCGCCAGCCCGACAATCGTGTGGTCGCCCTGCAGGATGCCTGCTGGCATCGCCTGCTGCCGCTGTCCAAGGGTCATCTGCAGGAAGATGGCAGCCTGGTCTGCGGCTATCATGGCCTGGTCTATGACGCGCGCGGCCGCTGCACCCATATGCCGTCGCAGGAAACCATCAATCCCTCGGCCTGCGTGCGCAGCTATCCGGTGGTCGAACAGCATCGCTTTATCTGGATCTGGATGGGCGATCCGGCGCTGGCCGATCCGGCCCGGGTGCCCGACCTGCACTGGAACCATGATCCGGCCTGGGCTGGCGACGGCGAACTGATCCATGTGAACTGCGACTACCGCCTGGTGGTGGACAACCTGATGGATCTGACACATGAGACCTTCGTGCACGGCTCCAGCATCGGCAACCGCGCCGTGGCCGAAGCCCCCTTCGATGTCACCCATGGCGAACGCTTTGCCACCGTCACCCGCTGGATGCGCGATATCGAGGCGCCGCCCTTCTGGGCCAAGCAGCTGGGCAAGCCGGGCCGGGTCGACCGCTGGCAGATCATCCGCTTCGAGGCGCCCTGCACGGTGACCATCGATGTCGGCGTGGCACCCACCGGCAGCGGTGCCCCCGACGGCGACCGCAGCCAGGGCGTCAACGGCTTCGTGCTCAATACCATCACGCCGGAGACCGCCGGCACCTGCCATTACTTCTGGGCCTTCGTGCGCAACTACCGCCTGGAGGAGCAGAGCCTGACCACGGAACTGCGCCAGGGCGTGTCCGGAATCTTCCGCGAGGATGAGATCATTCTCGAGGCGCAGCAGAAAGCCATCGAGGCCAATCCGGGCAAGCTGTTCTACAACCTCAATATCGATGCCGGCTCGATGTGGGCGCGGCGCAAGCTGGATCGCATGATCGCGGTCGAGCGTGGCGGCAGTATCGCGGAAGCGGCCGAATAGCATGTCGCAGTCGCTCAAAACCATCCTCTCCCTGCGCGAGCTGATCCTCAGCGGCGCGCTGAAGCCGGGCGAGCGTCTGTCGGAGCTGTCCATCGTCGACCGGCTCGGCGTGTCGCGCACACCGGTGCGCATGGCGCTGGTGCGGCTGGAGGAGGAGGGGCTGCTGGAGGCGATCCCGTCTGGCGGTTATGCCGTGCGGCATTTCTCCGAGGCCGATATCTTTGACGCCATCGAAACGCGCGGCACCCTGGAAGGTCTCGCCGCGCGGCTGGCGGCCGAGCGCGGCCCCAGCCCCGGCCAGATTGGTGAGATCAAAGTCTGCCTGCGCAAGCTGGATGCCCTGATTCAGGACGAACATGGCGACGATACGCTGACCGGCTATGTCGAGCTGAACGAACAGTTCCATCAGCTGCTCATCCAGATGTCAGGCAGCCGCGTGGTGGCGCGCCAGATCGAGCGTGCCGTGGCGCTGCCCTTTGCCTCGCCGAGCGCCTTTGTTGAGGTGCAGGCGATGCTGCCGGAATCGCGTGCCATCCTGCTGGTGGCGCAGGAACAGCATCGCAGCGTGGTGGAGGCCATTGAGCGGCGCGAAGGCGCGCGGGCCGAGGCGCTGATGCGCGAGCATTCGCGCGTTGCCCATCGCAATCTGGTGATGGCGTTGGGGCATCAGGGTGCGCGCGATCTGGTGCCGGGCATGGCGCTGATCCGCCAGTCTGCCTGAGGGAGTGGAAGATGCATGATCAGAATGACTGGATGGATGCCACGCTTGTCAGCACCCGGGACTTCGGACCCGATATCCGCATGTTCGAGATCGCGCCGGCCGGCGGCACCGTGGCCTATGAGCCGGGCAGCCATATCAATATTGCCGTCGATATCGGCGGTCGCCGCGATGTGCGCTCCTATTCGCTGGTCGGTCAGCCGCGGCGCAATGTCTACCGCATTGCCGTCAAGCGCGTGAATCCGAGCCGTGGCGGCTCGGTCTGGCTGCACAATCTGCTGCCCGGCGCGCGGTTGCAGGTCACCTCGCCGCGCAATCATTTTCCTCTGCATTTTGGCGCATCGCGTTATCTGCTGATTGCCGGCGGCATCGGTATCACGCCATTGCTCGGCATGGCCCAGACGCTCATGCAGCGGGGTGTCGATTTCCGTCTGCTCTATGCTGCGCGCAGCCAGCGTGAGCTGGCCTTTGCCCAGGAGCTGAAAGAGACACTGGGTGGCCGGGTGACGCTGTTCATCTCGGAAGAGGGCAATCGTATCGATCTGCAGCGTGAACTGGCGGCTTTCCCCGCCGATGGCGATGTCTATTTCTGCGGCCCGGCGCGGTTGCTGCAGGCGGTACGCGACACCATGGCGGCGTTGAACCGGCCGCTGTCCAATCTGCGCTTTGAGACTTTTGGCAGCGGCGGCCTGCGGCCCAACGAGCCCTTCTGGGTCAAGGTGCCGCGCCTGGGTGTCGAGGTGGCGGTGCCTGAAGGCCAGTCGATGCTGGATGCGCTGGAAGCCGCCGGCGTCGAGGTGATGGCGGAATGCCGTCGCGGTGAATGTGGTCTCTGTGCGGTGGATGTGATGGCGCTGGAGGGCGAGATCGACCACCGCGACGTGTTTCTCAGCGAGCATCAAAAACGCGATAACAGCCGCATCTGCGCTTGCGTGTCGCGCGCGGTGCATGGTGGGATTGTGATCGATACAGCCTGGCGGGCAGACCAGTAGGCAAGTTCACTCATGTGAACCCATGACGGATTATCTCATGCAAGTGGCTCATCAATTCCACAGATTAAAGTCATTATAGATTCCCCTTGCATCTTTTGCCGGTTTCGCCAAAGTCCGGGAACTGGTGTTGGATAGATGTACTCGTGTGCGGATAGCGAACGAGACATATAAAAAAGCAAAACGGAGGAAAGACCACATGAACCGCAGACATCTTCTTGCAGCCCCCCTGATTGCGGCGGCAGCCGTGACCAGCTTGGGCCTCGTCGCCTCGGCCGGCGCCTATGCGCAGCAGACCGTCAAGATCGGCCTGATCCTGCCGATGACCGGTCCCTTCGCCTCCACCGGTCGCCAGATCGAAGGCATGGCGAAGCTCTATATGGCGCAGAACGGCAACATGGTTGCCGGCAAGAAGGTCGAGCTGATCGTCAAGGACGATACCGGCGTCGCCGATGTCACCAAGCGCATCGCCCAGGAGCTGGTGGTCAACGAGAAGGTCAGCGTGCTGGCCGGCTTCGGCCTCACCCCGCTGGCGCTGGCCACCGCGCCGATCGCCACCCAGGCCAAGATCCCGACCGTTGTGATGGCTGCTGCCACCCAGATGATCACCGCCCAGTCGCCCTATATCGTGCGCACGGGTTTCACCCTGCCGCAGGTTGCCGCTCCGATGGGCGAATGGGCGACGAAGAACGGCATCAAGAAGGTCGTCACGCTCGTTTCCGACTATGGCCCGGGCCTCGACGCCGAAAAATCGTTCAAGGAAGCTTTCACCAAGGCTGGCGGTGAAGTGCTGGCCGAGCTGCGCGTGCCGATGGCCAACCCGGAATTTGCGCCTTTCCTGCAGCGCGCCAAGGATGCCAAGCCGGATGCGCTGTTCGTCTTCGTTCCCTCGGGTATCGGCTCCGCGGTGATGAAGCAGTTCGGCGAGCGCGATTTGGCCAAGGACGGCATCCGGCTGATCGGTACCGGCGACGTCACCGACGACGATATCCTGAACGGCATGGGCGATGTTGCGCTCGGCGTGGTGACCTCCTTCCATTATTCGGCGGCGCATAACTCGCCGGAGAACAAGAAGCTGGTCGAAGAATTCAAGAAAGCGACCGGTATGCGTGCCAGCTTCCATGGCGTCGGCGGCTACGACGGCATGCACCTGATCTACCAGGCGCTGAAGAAGACCAATGGCGATGCCGATGGCACCAAGCTGCTGGAAGCCATGAAGGGCCAGAGCTGGACCAGCCCGCGTGGCCCGGTCAGCATCGATCCAGAGACGCGTGACATCACGCAGAATGTCTATATCCGCAAGGTCGAGCGGGTGAACGGCGAACTCTTCAACGTAGAATTCGCCACCATCAACAACGTCAAGGCGCGGTAATCCTGCACGCCTGAAGTCATGGCGGCCGGCGGCTTTCACCGCCGGCCGTTTTTCGAGAAGAGACTCCCGTGCTGACCATTTTCTTCGACGGCTTTGCCTATGGCATGGTGCTGTTCGTGCTGGCCTGCGGCCTGTCGGTGACGCTTGGCCTGATGAACTTCATCAACCTGGCCCATGGCGCTTTCGCCATGGCCGGCGGGTACCTCACCGTCGTGCTGATGAACCGCTTCGGGGTTTCCTTCTATCTTTGCCTGCCTGCCGGTTTTCTTGCATCTGCCGTGCTGGGCGGCGTTCTCGAGCGCACCCTCTATGCCCGGCTCTACACCAAGAGCCATCTCGACCAGGTGCTGTTCTCGATCGGCCTTGTCTTCATGGCGGTTTCCGCCATCGACTTCTTCATGGGCGCCCAGCAGCAGCTGATCACCCTGCCGCCATCCCTGCAGGGCCGCGTCGATGTGTTCGGCATCAGCGTCGGCGTCTATCGCCTGTTCGTCATCGCCATCTGCCTGGTGCTGGCCCTGGTACTGCAGCTGATCCTCAGCAAGACCCGCTTCGGCAGCCAGCTGCGCGCCGCCGTGGATGATGCGCGTGTCGCCCGCGGCCTAGGTATCAACGTCAACCTGATCTTCACCTTCACCTTTGCCTTCGGCTCGGGTCTTGCCGGCCTGGGTGGCGTGCTCGGCGCAGAAATCCTCGGCATGGACCCCACGTTTCCGCTCAAGTTCATGATCTATTTCCTGGTGGTGATCAGCGTCGGCGGCACCACCACGCTGTCCGGCCCCTTCCTGGCCTCGATCCTGCTCGGCATGGCCGATGTGGCGGGTAAATATTATGTGCCGACGATCGGCAGCTTCATCATCTACACGATCATGGTGGTGGTGCTGATCGTGCGGCCGCAGGGCCTGTTCGGCCGTGTCAATGCGCGCTGAGGCTTCTGGAATGTCCGCTTTGCTCGCCTATTTCAAACCCGATACCAGCACCGCCAGCGGCACCCTGCTGGCGCCGGCGCGCTGGCGTCCGCTGGAAATCCTGTTCTGGCTGTTTGCCCTGTCGCTGTTCTGGCTGGCGCCCAGCAAGGTTCTGCTGCTCAACGAAATCGCCATCCTGGCGCTGTTCGCGCTCTCGCTCGACCTCATCCTTGGCTATGCCGGCATTGTCTCGCTCGGCCATGCGGCCTTCTTCGGCCTCGGCGCCTATGTCGCCGGCCTGCTCGGCAAGCATGGGCTGCACGACCCGATCGCGGGTCTGCTGATTGCCGGCGCGGTTGCGGCGCTGCTTGGCTTTGTCACCAGTTTCCTGGTGCTGCGCGGCACGGATCTGACCAAGCTGATGGTGACGCTGGGCGTGGCGCTGATCCTGCGCGAGCTGGCCAACAAGTTCAGCAATATCACCGGCGGCGCCGATGGCCTGACCGGCGTGACCATGGGCCCGGTGCTGGGCCTGTTCGAATTCGATATCTTCGGCAAGACCGCCTATGCCTACAGCCTCGCGGTGCTGTTCATCCTGTTCTACATCGCGCGCCGCCTGGTCAATTCGCCTTACGGCCTGCTGCTGCGGGCGATCAAGGGCAATGCCCTGCGCACCGGCGCCATGGGAATCCCGACCGACTTGCGGCTGGTGACCATCTACACCATTGCCGCGGCCTATGCCGGTATCGCCGGGGCTTTGCTGGCGCAGACCACGCAATTCGTCTCGCTCGATGTGCTGGAATTCCATCGTTCCGCCGATGTGATGCTGGTGCTGGTGCTGGGCGGCAGCGGCCAGCTCTGGGGTGCGGTCATCGGCGCCATCGCCTTCAAGTTCATGTATGACTGGCTGGCGGACATCACGCCGCAATACTGGCTGTTCTGGGTCGGCCTGGTGCTGGTACTCACCGTGCTGTTCGGCCGCGGCGGCTTGATCGGCTTCTATCAGACCGGCCGTGACTGGCTGGCTCGCCGCTTCAAGACGGGCGGTGCGCAGTGACGGCCGTCCTTGAAACCCAGAATCTGCGCAAGGCCTTCGGTGGCCTGATCGCCACCAATGACGTGAGCTTCAGCCTGCCGGCCGGTGCGCGTCATGCCCTGATCGGGCCCAACGGCGCGGGCAAGACCACGCTGGTCAACCTGCTGACCGGCGTGCTGCAGCCCACTGCGGGCCGCATCCTGCTGCAGGGTCATGACATCACCGGCCTGCCGTCATACAAGCGCGTCAAGCTTGGCCTGGCGCGCACCTTCCAGATCAACCAGCTGTTCCCCGATCTCACGCCGCTGCAGACCATCGTGCTGGCGATTGCCCAGCGGGAGGATGCCGCTACCGGCTGGTGGCGGCCGATCGGCGGCCGCAGGGATCTGGTCGACGAGGCCGAGGCCCTGCTGTTGCAGCTCGGTCTGATCGACGTGCGCGACCAGCGCACGGCCACCATCGCCTATGGCAAGCAGCGCCTGCTGGAAATCGCCGTGGCGCTCGCCGGTAAGCCGGCCGTACTGCTGCTGGACGAACCGGCTGCCGGCGTGCCGGAGACCGAGCGGCATCAAATCCTCGATGTCATCGCCGCCCTGCCGGCTTCGGTCACTCTGGTGCTGATCGAGCATGACATGCAGCTGGTGTTCCGCTTCGCCAAGACCATCTCGGTGCTGGTTAATGGCGGGCTGTTTGTTGAAGGCCCGGCGGCGGAGATCGCGCGCGATCCGCGGGTGAAGAAAGTCTATCTCGGTGAGGAAGTGGTCGATGTCTGAGCTTCTCACGGTCGAGAATCTGCGCGCCGGCTATGGCGAGGCCATCGTGCTGGAAGGGGTCAGCTTCACTCTGGCGGCCGGTGACTCGCTGGCCCTGCTGGGCCGCAACGGCGTGGGCAAGACCACATTGATCAACACCCTGGTCGGCGCCACCCGCTATCGCGGTGGCAGGATCGGCCTCAACGGCACCGATATCACCGGCTACCGCTCCGACCGCCGCGCCACCGCCGGCATCGGTTGGGTGCCGCAGGAGCGCAATGTCTTCAAATCGCTGACGGTGGAGGAAAATCTCACCGCCGTGGCCCGGCCCGGCCGCTGGGGTGTGCAGCAGGTCTTCGAGATGTTCCCGCGTCTGGCCGAGCGCCGCCGCAATATGGGCAACCAGCTGTCGGGCGGCGAGCAGCAGATGCTGGCCGTTGGCCGTGCCCTGATGCTGAATCCGAAGCTGATCCTGCTGGACGAACCGCTGGAAGGCCTGGCGCCGATCATTGTCGAGGAGCTGCTGGCTGCCCTGCGGCGCATCACCCGTGAGGAAGGCCTGTCGGCGATCATCGTGGAACAGAATGCCCGCAAGCTGCTGCCGATCACCGACCAGGTGGTGGTGCTGGAGCGTGGCCGTATCGTGCATACCGCACAGAGCGCCGATCTGCGCGACGATCCATCCAGGCTGGAGGCTTGGCTCGCCGTCTCCGATGCCGCAGACTGAATGCCATCAAAACTGAGGGAGTGAAACCATGCAACGCAAAAAACCACCATTCCGTGCCGACCATGTCGGCAGCCTCCTGCGTCCGCAGGTGCTGAAAGAAGCCCGCGCCCAGCGCAAGGACGGCAAGATCGATGCCGCGGCTTTGAAGGCCGTCGAGGATGAGGCGATCAAGGCAGTCATCAAGCAGCAGGAAGCAGTCGGTCTGCACAGCATCACCGATGGCGAGTTCCGCCGCTCCTGGTGGCATTTCGATTTTCTCGGTTTCCTGGATGGCGTTGAGTATTACACCCATGCCGAACAGGGCATCCAGTTTTCTGGCGTGCAGACCCGCGCCGAAGGCGTCAAGGTCAAGGGCAAGATCGGCTATTCGGGCCATCCGATGGTCGATCACTTCAGGTTCCTGAAGGCGCATACCAAGGAAACGCCGAAGATGACCATCCCGTCGCCCAGCGTGCTGCATTTCCGCAGCGGCCGGAACGCGATCCCGAAGGATATCTATCCGAACCTCGACGATTTCTTTAACGACCTCGGCCAGGCCTACAAGAAGGCCGTGCAGGATTTCGCCAATGCTGGCTGCCGTTACCTGCAGCTGGACGAGACCAATCTGGCCTATCTCTGCGACCCCGAGCAGCGTGAGTTGTCGCGCCAGCGCGGCGATGATCCGGACAGCCTGCCGGAGAAGTATGCCGAGATGATCAACACCGCGATTGCCGACCGGCCCAGCGACATGGTGATCTCCATGCATCTGTGCCGTGGCAATTTCCGCTCTACGTTCATTTCCAAGGGCGGCTACGAGCCGGTCGCCAAGACGCTGCTCGACACCATCAAGGTCGACGGCTACTTCATGGAATATGACAACGAGCGCTCGGGCGGTTTCGAGCCGTTGCGCCATCTGCCCAAGGGCAACAAGACCGTCATCCTCGGTCTGGTTACCTCCAAGACCGGCCAGCTGGAATCGAAGGACAACATCAAGCGCCGGCTCGAGCAGGCGGCGAAATTCGCCGATCTCGACCAGCTCTGCCTCAGCCCGCAATGCGGCTTTGCCTCCACCGAGGAAGGCAATGTGCTGGCCGACGAAGAGCAGTGGGCCAAGCTGCGCATGATCGTGGAGATTGCCGAGGAGGTCTGGGGCAAGGCCTGAGGCCGGGGTTCATCCGGGTATCTGGCGGCCCCGCAGGCGACTGCGGGGCCGTTTTCTTTGGCTTCTGTCGGAATTGTGACAATGGCGGCGTCGGATTTCTGACGTAAACTCCGCGTAAACGGAGCTGACCATGATTCGATACGGCATATTCGCAATTCTGCTCGGGGCGGCGGCGCCTGCCATGGCCCAGCCCGCCATGCTGCCGCTGATCGATGCCCATGTGCATTACAGCCATGATGC
>NZ_CALRUC010000141.1:0-9840 GCF_943371255.1 Ferrovibrio terrae
GCTGCGTATATGCTTCGCGGAAATCCGCCAAGATGGCCCCATGACCGAGCAAGCTTCAGGAATCCGTCGCAAGTTGATCACGATCTTCTGCGCCGATGTGCAGGGCTACAGCGCGCTGGTCGAGCGCGATGAGGTTGGCACCGTCACACGGCTGAAGCAGTATCGCGAGGTCATGGTCGATCTGATCGGTCGTCATCATGGACGCCTGATCAACACCTGGGGCGATGGATTGGTGGCCGAGTTCGGCTCGCCGGTGGAGGCTGTCTTCTGCGCTGTGGAAACCCAGCGTCGCCTGGCCACGCGCAATGCCGAGGAACCGACCCTGCCGCCAATGTGGTTCCGCATCGGCATCAATCTCGGCGATGTCATGCTCGATGGCGATGATATCTACGGTGAAGGCGTGAATGTCGCGGCGCGACTGGAATCGCTCGCCGAACCGGGCGGCATCTGCATCTCGGGCACAGTGTTTGAACAGGTGCGCAAGAAGCTGGATATCGGTTTCGATTTTCTTGGCGACCGCGAGATCAAGAATATCGCGGAGCCAGTTGCGGCCTATCGTGTGCTGCTCGGACAGGGCAGCCCGGGTGTTGCGGTGACCCGCGCCAGTCTGCAAGCGCCAGCCGCCGATACGGACGTTGCGCTGGCGAAATGGCGGCGCCATGCCTGGCGCCTTGGCGTACTCACGGTTTTCCTGCTCATCATCAACCTGGCGACCAACCCCAGCCGTTTGTGGTTTTTCTGGCCAATGCTGGGCTTTGCGATGTTTCTGCTGCTGCGACTGCCGGCCGGCATCGACTGGCGGAAACTGTGGCCACCCCGCCGGGAGTGAGCAGCGCGCGGCACTTATGAAGAATTGGCTGGGGCGGGAGGGATCGAACCTCCGAATGGCGGTACCAAAAACCGCTGCCTTACCGCTTGGCTACGCCCCAGCAGGCACCCTTTGAAACGCAGGGCGCGGCGCGGGCGGACAATAGGCGGCGTGGCCGGAAATTTCCAGCCTTTACGCCCGGTCCGCCGGGGCGGATTTCAGGGCTTCTGGCTGACGATTTTCCAGCTGCCATCGGGCTGCTGGCAGGCGGTGCCGTAGCTGGGCTGGACCTGGCCCGCGACCACGGTCTGGGTCTGGAATTCGCGGCAATAGGGCTGGGCCACGGCTGTCGGCGCCGGGGTGACGACGACCGGCGCCGGTTGCACCACGACCACCGGCGGCGGGGCCGGTTCCACCACAACGACCGGCGGTGGTGGCGGCCGATGGCGGGGGCCGAAATGCGGGCCATGGGGTCCATAGGGCGGACCGCCACTGACAATAACCACGCTATCGGCCCGCGCCGGCAGCGCGGGGATGACGGGCAGGGCAAAGGCCAGCAGCACGAGAAGGGATAAGCGGGAGAGGCGAGACGGGTTCATACCGCATCTTACGGGCGGCAGGGCCAAGGCCTGCGGCCGGATGTGTAACGTTTGATGTCAGCTGCCGCCGATCAGCCAGCTGCCGTGGCGGCGACCCACCATTTCGGATAGGCGCGGCCCAGGTTGCGGGCGGCGAAGTCGGCCTCCTTCTTTTCGGTGAAGAGTCCGAAACAGGTCGCCCCCGAGCCGGAAAGGCGTGCCAGCAGGCAGCCGGCCTGGGCCTTGAGGGCCGCCAGTACCGGATCGATTTCCGGCGCCAGGAAGCGGGCCGGCGCTTCCAGATCGTTGCGGCGTGCGCGCAGCAGGATGGCGAGATCGGCGGCACTGTCAGGCCGTCGCTCGAAGGGCTGCGCCGGCCCGAACTGCCCGGCCAGTGCCGAGAACACATCCTTGGTGGCCAGGGTGACGCCGGGATTGACCAGCACCAGCCAGAAGGGCGGCAGCGGTGGCACGGCCGCGAGCTGTTCGCCGATCCCGCTCATCATGGTGGCGTGGCCGAGCAGGCAGACCGGGACATCGGCGCCCAGCTGCAAGGCGGCCTGTGCCAGCGCGGTGTCATCGATCTCGATCTGCCAGAGCGCGCGCAAGGCATGCAGCGTGGCAGCGGCATCGGCCGAACCGCCGCCGATCCCCGAAGCCACCGGCAGGGTCTTGGTCAGCGTGATCGCAGCGCCCTTCGGAGTCCTATTCATGGCCTGCAGCAGGTCGGCAGCGCGCAGCACCAGGTTTTCCCCGGTCAGCGCCGAGGCCTGCGGCCCTTCCACCGACAGTCTCACGGTCTCAGCCGGTGCGACGGTAATGCGGTCGCAGGCCACGGGATCCTGGGCAAAGACGACCAGGCTTTCCAGCTCATGATAGCCGGCCTGCGCCGCATGGGGCGGGCGCCTGCCGGTAACATGCAGGAACAGGTTGATCTTGGCCGGCGCGAGCCGGCTCAGGCCCGGCATCGTCATGCGGTTACTTGGCGGCGACCGGATCGAGGCCCTGGTCGATCTTGCGCTGTACCTGCAGGGCGAGATCCTGCTCGGGCTTCAGGCCGAGCGCGCGGCGCCACTGGAACTTGGCTTCTTCCTGGCGACCGACGCGCCAGTAGGCATCGCCCAGATGATCGGTGATCACCGGGTCGCCGCCTTTCAGCTCGACAGCGCGTTCAAGCTGGATCACCGCTTCGGGATAGCGGCCGAGGCGGTAGAGTGCCCAGCCCAGGCTGTCGACGATGGCGCCGTCATTGGGACGCAGCTGCACGGCCCGCTCGATCATGCGCGTGGCGCGCTCGATATTGCGGTGCATGTCGACCCAGGAATAGCCCAGGTAGTTCAGCACCAGCGGTTGATCGGGCTGCAGCTCCAGCGCCTTCAACATGTCGGCTTCGCCCTTGTCGAACTGCTTGGAGCGTTCATAGGCGACGCCACGGCCGAACAGGATGGTCCAGTGGCGCGGCTCCAGGCGCGGAATGCGTTCCAGCGCTGCAGTGTATTCACGCGTCGCCTCGGGCCACTTTTCCATCTGGCGATACATGTCGGCGAGGGTCAGCAGGGCACGCGGGCTGCCGGTATTGGCGCTGACCATCCGGCGCAGCACGCGCACCGCTTCATCGGTGCGGCCCAGTTCGTTGATGCACCAGGCCTGGCGCAGCTGCGCGCTTTCGCCATAAGCGGAGTTCGGCGAGACCTTGGCATACATCGCCAGCGCCTGGTCGAAGCGGCTGCGGCTTTCATAGATATCGCCCAGCAGCATGCGGGCATCGTCCAGGTCGGGGCGCAGGAACAGTGCCAGCTGCAGATGCAGTTCGGCCAGGTCGCCGCCGTCGCTGCGGCCGAGCGCCGAGGCGGAGGCGAACATCGCTTCGGCCAGGCCTTCGACGGCATTGCCGACCAGCGGTTCGGTGGGTTGGCTGCGCTTGGTATCGAGGCGGCGCAGAGCATGCAGCAGCACCGGATTGTCCGGGTTGAACACCATCTGCTCTTCCAGCAGGCGGCGGGCCTCAGCAGCGCGGTTCTGGCGTTCCAGGAAACGGGCCATGCCGTCGATCTGGCGCGTGCCGGCGCGTTCGCGGCCCTCGATCGCCTCGCGATAGGCAGCCTCGGTCGGTTCCGGCTGGTTCAGGACATCGAGCAGGATCGGCTTGAGATGGGCATAGACGCCGCTGAGCAGCGGGTGGCGTTCCAGCCGCTGCAGATTGGCCATCGCCTGGTCCGCATTGCCGTTACCGGCATGGGCAAAGGCGGCGAGCAGCGGATTGAAGGCGGCATGAATGCCGCCGGTCGGCCCTTCGGCCACCAAGCGCAGCACGGCATCGTAGTCGCGCGCCAGCATCAGGGCCGAGGCCTGGGTCATGCGTGGCAGGTATTCCGACGGATTGACCTGGCGCAGGGCCGGGGTCAGCGTCACGGCTTCGCCGACGCGGCCATCGGCGATCAGGGCGATGAAGGCGCCCTGGGCCAGCAGCGCGCTGTTCGGATCTTCCCGCAGCGCGCGCAGGTAATAGTTCGCTGCATTGGTGTTGTCGTTCATCTCGCGGGCATGGCGCGCGGCGAGGAAATTGCCGTATGGGCTGTCGAGACGATAGGCGCCCCGCGACGAAGACGTGCCGGACATCATGCTGCCCTGGCCGCCGCAGGCCGCCAGCGGCAACAGCGCCGCGGCAGCAAGCAGCAGGCTGCGCAAGGGGCGGGAGATGGAACGATCGCGGGAGGCTTTATCTGTCATCTGGCTCACATGTTGGGATAATTCGGACCGCCGCCCCCCTCAGGGACAGTCCAGTTGATATTCTGCGCCGGATCCTTGATGTCGCAGGTTTTGCAGTGGACGCAATTCTGGGCATTGATCTGGAAGCGCGGGTTGTTGCCCGCATCATCGCGCAGCACTTCATAGACACCGGCCGGGCAATAGCGCTGCGCCGGCTCGTCATAGATCGGCAGGTTTCTGGCAATGGGGATCGAGGGATCCTTCAGCTGCAGATGAATCGGCTGATCCTCTTCATGATTGGTGTTCGACAGGAACACCGAGGACAGCTTGTCGAAGCTGATCTTGCCATCAGGCTTGGGGTATGCAATCGGCTTGCAGTCCTTGGCCGGCTTCAAACTCTCGTGATCGGCTTTGGCGTGGCGCGTCGTCCATGGCACCAGGAAGTCCAGATGCAGGTCGTTCAGCCACATATGGATGCCGCCCAGCAGGGTGCCGATCCACATGCCGTATTTCATCGCCGGCTTGACGTTGCGCACTTTCCACAGGTCGGTGAACGACCATGAAGCCTTGAAGGCTTCGGGATAGGCGGTCAGCTCATCGCCGCCGGCGGCGCCATTCTTCAGCGCCTCGAAGGCGGCTTCGGCAGCCAGCATGCCGGACTTCATGGCATTGTGGCTGCCCTTGATGCGCGGCAGGTTGACGAAGCCGGCCGAGCAGCCGATCAGCGCGCCGCCCGGGAATGTGAGTTTCGGAATCGACTGCAGGCCGCCCTCGTTGATGGCGCGGGCGCCATAGGAGATGCGCTTGCCGCCCTCAAAGAATTCGCGGATGTCGGGATGCGTCTTGAAACGCTGGAATTCATCAAACGGCGAGAGATAGGGGTTTTCGTAGCTCAGGTGGATGACGAAACCCACCGCCACCTGGTTGTCTTCCAGATGGTACATGAAGCTGCCGCCGCCGGTGCTGTTGTCCAGCGGCCAGCCCTGGGTATGCATCACCAGGCCCGGCTTATGCTTGGCCGGATCGATCTGCCACAGTTCCTTGATGCCGATGCCGAATTTCTGCGGGTCGACGCCGTCGCGCAGGTTGAACTTGTGCATCAGGCTCTTGGCCAGCGAACCACGCACGCCCTCGCCGATCAGGGTGTATTTGCCGCGCAGCTCGACGCCGGGCGTGTAGCTCGACTTATGCTCGCCATCGCGGCCGATGCCCATGTCGCCGGTGGCAACGCCGACCACTTCGCCCTTGTCGCCATACAGCACTTCGGCCGCGGCAAAGCCGGGGAAGATCTCGACGCCCAGCTCTTCCGCCTGGCTGGCGAGCCAGCGGCAGACATTGCCCAGCGAGACGATGTAGTTGCCGTGATTGTTCATCAGCGGCGGCATGGCGATATTGGGGACCGGGATGTGATTCGCCTCGGTCAGGATCCAGAACCGGTCGTCGGTGACCGGTGTATTCAGCGGGGCGCCCCTGGCTTGCCAGTCCGGGATCAGCTCGTTCAGCGCGATCGGGTCGATCACCGCGCCCGACAGGATATGGGCGCCGACTTCGGAGCCTTTTTCAATCACGCACACTGAAATCTCGTGGTTTTGCGCCGCAGCCAGCTGCTTCAGGCGGATCGCGGCCGACAGGCCGGACGGGCCTGCGCCGACGATCACCACGTCGTATTCCATTGCTTCGCGTTCCGACACGGGACACCTCGGATATTGCTAACGTTTTTTTATTTGGGAACGTCAGGGCCGGTCAGCTTGACGCTCCATACCTGCTTACCAGACTATGGGGGGCAAGCCAACGGCGCCACCCCCTTACAGCATCGATGAACGCCACGGAAACCCCTGATTTTCCTCCCTCTCTGCTCGAGGTCGTGCTGTTTTACGCAGAGGCCGGGGTGGATGAGGCTATCGGCGACCAGCCGGTCGATCGCACCGTCGCGCCACCCCCAAAAGCGCAGCCGGCACAGATGCCGGCTCCTGCCGCAACGGCAACCGCCGCCCCCGCCGCGCTGGCCTCCCGTCAGGCCCAGCCGGCCGGCCCGGCCATCCTGTCGGCGCAGGCGGCGGAAACCGCTGCGACCACGGCGGCGCGGGCCTGCAACACGATTGCCGAGCTGGAAATCGCCATCAAAGCCTTCGATGGTTGCGCGCTGAAGGCCACGGCCACCAATACGGTGATCGCGCGCGGGAACCCGAAAGCACCATTGATGATCGTGGGTGAGGCGCCGGGGCGCGACGAGGATGCGCAAGGGCTGCCGTTTGTCGGCGAGAGCGGCCAGCTGCTCGACAAGATGCTCAAGGCCATCGGGCGCGACGAGAGCAACACCTATATTTCCAACCTGCTGTTCTGGCGTCCGCCGGGCAATCGCGATCCGTCGTCCGAAGAGATCGTGGCCTGTCGCCCCTTCATCGAACGCCTGATCGAGCTGGTGCAGCCCAGGGTGATCGTCTGCACCGGAAAATTCTCCACCGGCACATTGCTGGGGACGACGCAGGGCATCACGCGGGTGCGCGGCCGCTGGCATGAATACAAGCGCGGCGACCTTGCGGTGCCCGCCATGCCGATGCTGCATCCGGCCTATCTGCTGCGCCAGCCGGGGGTGAAGCGCGAGGCCTGGCGCGACATGCTGGAGCTTGCCGCCAAGCTGGGCGAGCTCGGCGTCTGATGCCGGGTGTCGTTCCGGGCATCTTCTATGGCTGGGTGGTGGTGGCCGCCGCATTTCTGGTCATGTTCACCGGCTTTGGTGCGGCCTACAGCTTTCCAGCCTTCTTCGAGCCTTTAAGCCGCGAGTTCGGTGCCTCGCGCGCCACGGTGTCGCTGGTATTTTCCGCCGCCGGCTTTCTCTATTTCACGCTCGGCGCCATCAGCGGCCGGCTGGCCGACCGCATCGGGCCGCGTCCGGTGGTTGGCTTCGGCCTCGCCTGCGTCGGCCTCGGCATGATCGCGGCGAGCTTTGCCGAAAGCCTCACGGCCATCGTGATCTTCTACGGCATCGGCATCGGCATTGGCGTCGGGTTTTCCTATGTGCCGGCGATTGGCACTGTGCAGCGCTGGTTCATGGCCAAGCGCGGACAGGCGTCAGGCTGGGCGGTGGCCGGCATCGGCATCGGCACCATGGCAGCGCCGCCCGTCGCCGCCCTCGCCATCGAGCAGCTGGGCTGGCGCGGCGCCTATGTCGCCTTTGGCATCGCCGCGCTGGTGCTGGGTGCGCTGGCCACCATGATGATGCGGGCTTCGCCGGCCAGCATGGGACTGCAGCCCGATGGCGCGGTCGCGCCGGCGGCAGCGGCATCCGCGCCACCGGCAGGCCTCGAACTTGGTGCCGTGCTGCGGCATCCGGTGTTCTGGCTGCTCTATGCCGCCTGCGCACTCAATTGCATCGGTACCTTCGTGCCTTTCGTGCATCTGGCGCCCTATGCCGGAGATATGGGGCTCAGTCGTAGCGAGGGTGTCTGGCTGGTCGGCCTGATTGGCGTCGGCAGCACGCTGGGTCGTTTCGTGCTTGGCGGCATTGCTGATCGCATCGGTCGTGGCCGCGGTCTCGGCCTGATGATGCTGCTGAGCGGCGTGGCGCTGGCCTATTGGAGCGTGGCGCAGGGCTTTGCCGCGCTGGCAATTTTCGCACTGGCCTTCGGCCTGTTCTATGGCGGCTTCGTTGCGCTGGTGCCGGCCTTCACCGCCGATCTGTTCGGCCTGCGTGCCATGTCGGCTGTGCTGGGGGTACTTTATACCTCGGTGGCTTTCGGTACCCTGCTGGGACCGACCCTTGCCGGCTGGGTATTCGACACCACGGGCAGCTACGCGTGGCCGATCCTGATCTGCGCACTGGGCTGCGTTGCGGCCGGGTTGTTGATTTTCCGCCTGCCGCACCATTTAAGTCTCTGAAAACACACACCGCCACCTTTGGTTGCGGCGACTTTACTTGTCCGTTAACCGCAACTGCGCTATCCCGGGCGACCAAATAAGCAGGCTTAAGAGGCGGGGAAGTATGCGTCTGGTGGGGGGCGTCGTTCTGGTTTGCGGCCTGATGCTGGCTGGCATCATGTCCGCCAGCGGGCCGGTGCGTGCGCAGCAGGCCGCAACGGATCTTCCGCTTGTGCTCGATACGGCCGAGGTCGAGCGTTATCAGCGCATCTTCGATTTCCAGGCCGATGCCGACTGGGCCAAGGCCGATCGTGAAATCACCCGCCTGAAGGATCGCCTGCTGATCGGTCATGTGCTGCAGCAGCGCTATACCCATCCCGGCTACAATGCTGCGTATCACGACCTGGTCGAGTGGATGGCGAAATATCGCGACCATGCCGGCGCGGACGAAATCTATCGCATGGCGCTGAAAAAGAAGGCGCGCAAGGACAAGGCACCAGTCGCGCCGCTGGGCACCGATCTCGGCGACTATGCCGGCGAGCAGCCGGGCCAGGTTGCCACCACGCGCCGAATCCCGCAGCCCAAGGATCGCGACCCCGCCCATCGCGCGGCCATCGTGCAGGCTGAAGCGCAGTTCAATGCCCTGCTCAAGCGCGAAAAGCTGGGAGAGGCCGAGGCCTTCATCAACAAGCCTGACCTGCGCAGCAAGCTGAGTGCCACGGAATACGACGACTGGCGCCGACGGCTCGCCTGGATCTCGCTGCTCGAAGGGCAGGACGAGCGTGCGCTGGCGCTTGCGGCTCCGTCGGCACAGCGCTCGCGGGCACGACTGTCGGAGCCCGACTGGGTTGCCGGCCTCGCTGCCTGGCGTCTGGGCCGGTATGACAATGCAGCCCATCATTTCGAGAACCTGGCGTTCTCGAAAACCGCGACCAGCTGGGAGAAATCGGCGGGTGCCTGGTGGGGCGCGCGCGTGATGCTGCGTCTGCGCCAGCCATCGGAAGCGATCCGTCTGCTGGAGATCGGCGCCAACCAGGAACGCACCTTCTATGGCCAGCTGGCGCTCGCCCAGCTTGGCGCCGACCAGCCGCTGCGCTGGGCGCCGCCGCCGCTTGATCCGGCCGATGCGCGCAAGCTGGCCGAGATGCCGGCAATCCGCCGCGCGCTGGCCTTGAGCGAGGTGGGCGAGGCGGTACGTGCCGACCGCGAAATCCTGCGCCTGTTCTCGCAGTCGTCGGATCAGCTGGCCGGTGCGCTGCTCGCGCTGGTCAGCCGCATGCAGGCCGCACCGGCCTCGTCGATGAAAATTTCGATCGCCTGGTACACGGTGAAGGGCGAAGGATACGACTCTGCGCTCTATCCCCTGCCACCCTGGGAGCCCGAAGGCGGCTTCAGCGTCGATCGCGCGCTGGTGTTTGCCTTCATGCGCCAGGAAAGCGCCTTCAATGCGCGCGCCATGAGTACGGCGGGGGCCACCGGCCTGATGCAGCTGATGCCGCGCACGGCGGGCGCTGTCGCCGGCGACAAGAGCCTGCACCACAAGACCGGCCGGCATAAGCTGTTCGCACCGGAATATAATATCGAGCTGGGCCAGCGCTATCTGCAGCATCTGCTCGATATGCAGATGATCAAGGGGAACCTGCTGTATCTGGCCGCCGCCTATAATGCCGGGCCGGGCAATCTGCAGAAGTGGCTGCGCGCCTCGCCCGACCAGAATGACCCGTATCTGTTCATCGAGACCATTCCGCTGGGCGAGACACGCAATTTCGTGCAGCGCGTGCTGACCAACTACTGGATCTACCGCACCCGTATCGGCCAGCCCGATACCTCGCTCAGCGCCACCATGACCGGCAGCTGGCCGGTCTATCGCGGCTTCGACCGCGGCGA
>NZ_CALRUC010000142.1:0-9587 GCF_943371255.1 Ferrovibrio terrae
ACGGGGAAATGCTTGTAGCGGCCGGTGCGCGACACCAGCTGGCCGGCGGTGATGGCGCCCATCACGCTGGTGCAGGTGAGCGGGATCAGCATCAGGCCGGAATCGCCGGCCGACATCTGGTAGATCATCTGCAGCACCAGCGGCATGAAGACCAGGCCGCCGATCATCACCATGGCCAGCAGCAGGCTGGAGGTCATGGCGATCATGTAGTTGACGTTGCCGAACAGCCGCGGCGGCAGGATCGCTTCCGGCGCACGGCGCTCCTGCAGCACGCTCAAGGCAAACAGCAGGATGGCGGCGGCGCCGAGGCCGAGAATCTGCGGCGAGGCCCAGGCGAATTCATTGCCGCCCATGGTGGTGACCAGCAGCACGCAGCACACCGCCGAAACGATCAGCACCGCACCGGCATAGTCGATCCTGTGCCGCACGCGCTTTACATGCAGGCGCTTCAGCGTCTTCTGCGCCACCAGCAGGGCCGCCAGACCGAACGGCAGGTTGATCCAGAAAATCCACTGCCAGCCCAGATGTTCGGTGAACAGCCCGCCCAGCACCGGGCCGGCAACGCTGGCCACCGCAAAAGTGCTGGCGATATAGGCCTGGTAGCGGCCGCGTTCGCGCGGGCTGACCACATCGGCAATGGTGGCATGCGCCATGGCGAGCAACCCGCCGCCGCCCAGGCCCTGCAGCGCCCGATATATGATGAGTTCGGTCATGCTCTGGGCCAGGCCGCAGAGCAGCGAGGTGATGAGGAAGATGCCGATGGCGATCTGCAGCATCAGCTTGCGGCCATAGAGATCCGACAGCTTGCCGTAGATCGGCGTCGCCGCCGTCGAGGTGAGCAGATAGGCCGACACCACCCAGCTGAGATGCTCGGCCGCCTTCAGGTCGGCAGCGATGCCGGGCAGCGCGGTGGCGACAATGGTCTGCTCCAGCGCGGCGAGAAACATGCCCAGCATCAGGCCGAGGAAAATGACGATCTTTTCCTGGTGGCTGAACACCGGCGGACCGAGATCCGGTGAAGGTTCGGTGACGGAAGCAGGGACCGGGGACATGGCAAATCTCAGGCAGGGCGAGGCTGCGTCGCCAGAAAAGATCGTGTACGTTTTACCTAGACCCGCGAACCGGGGCTGGCAAGGCGCCTTTTTGCCGCGGCGACGCAAACCAAAGGCCGAAATTGGTTCATGATCCCGCTCTGGTCTGGTTGTGGCGCTTCGGATAGCTTCCCGCCAGATCGTTTCACCCGGAGTTGCCGCAGCATGCTTGAACGTTGGATCGAAAACACCATTTTCGCCACCCGCTGGGTGATGGCGCCGTTTTACCTCGGCCTGTCGGTGGCGCTGGTGCTGCTGCTGATCAAGTTCCTGCAGGAGCTGCTGCACACGGTGCCGATCGTGTTCAGCATGAGCGAATCCCAGCTGGTGCTGTCGGTGCTGTCGCTGATCGACCTGTCGCTGGCCGGCAATCTGCTGCTGCTGGTGATCTTCTCCGGCTACGAGAATTTCGTCTCCAAGATCGACAATGCCGACCACAAGGATCGCCCCGAGTGGATGGGCAAGATCGATTATTCCGGCATGAAGCTGAAACTGGTGGCCAGCATCGTCGCCATCTCGGCGATCCAGCTGCTGCGCGCCTTCATGAACATCGAGGAGATGGATCATGTCGAACTGGCCTGGCTGGTCGGCATCCATCTGACCTTCGTGGTGTCGGGCGTGCTGCTGGCCTGGATGGACCGCCTGACCGAATCCAACCATGGCCATGGCAAGGACCCACATATCCCCGCCGATACCGAGGTGGTCGATGGCAATGTGATCGATCACCACGACAAGCCCGCGCCGAAGTGAAGCCGCCGGGATGAGCCGGTCGCATCATCCCGTCCTGTCCCGTGTGGTGCTGCTGGCCGGCCTGTTCCTGACAGGGTGTGCCGGCGATCCCTTCGCCGATTACGCAGCGCTGGATGCCAGCAGCATCCAGCGGCCGTATCCAGCGGCAGACCACCGCGGTGTGCCACAGACCGCCCGCACCGGCGAGCTGCTGCTGCAGTTTGACCAGGCGCGGTCCTTCTTTCCGCTGGCCCTGAGCGGCGCGCTGGTTGATTACAGCCGCAGCGCTCCCAACTCTCCCGGGGCGCGCGGCTTCACCGCCGCCTTCCTCGCCGACTTCAATGCCGTCACCGCCGATCCGGAGCAGCCGCTGGACGCGCAGCTGGCAGCGGCCGACGGCTCACGCCTGATGCTGCTGCGTGCGCGACCTGGCGACAGCTGGGGCGAGCTGCACCATGCCGCCCTGCTGGATGCCAGCGATGTGGCGCTGATCGCCATGCCGCGCGGCGCGCTGGCCGGCGATGCCTTTGCGCAGACGGCAAGGCACCAGGCGGGCAAACCGGTCTGGGCCTTGCTGCCGGCCAGTGCGCGGGTCGGCAATGGCGAGACCATGCCCGATCCCGACGAGGCACGGCTGCTGGCCTTCTCGGCATTGCTGGGCGGCGCCACCGGGCTGATCTGGCAAGGCGAAGACAATTACGTGGCGCGTAGCGCCGGCTGGCTTGGCATTGCGCCGACGCCGCAGCTGGATTACGGCATCCAGACCGGCGGCCATGCGCCATTGCAGGCGACACCCGGCGATGTTGCCGCATCGCGCCGGCTGTGGGATGCCGTGACGCAGCTCAACCGCCGCATCAGCCGTATCGCGCCGGCGCTGCTGCAGCCCGATGCACCCGAGCCCTACAGCATCGCCATGCGGATCGCGCCGCCGTCCGCCACTGGCGCGCGACCGCCGGCGCAGTTGCGCAGCCTGCTGAAACCCCATGATGGCGGCCTGCTGCTGATCGTGCTGAATGCCGGCACCGGCGAGGCGGATTTCCGCATCGGTTTTGCGCGCGCGATCCGCAGCCTGACCCGTCTGGACGAGGGCGAGACGATCGCGCAGGATGCCGCGCGCGGCCTGTTCCGCGACACCATCACGCCGCGCGGCGTGAAGCTCTATCGTATTGTCTTGGCGCGCTGAGCGCGCCGGGCGGATCACGCTGGCGCAATAAGCGCGGTCAGCGCCGTAACGGCGTCGTGGCCCTTGCCGATCACCACATGACTCTGCGCCGGCTGGGCGGTACCGGTGATGGTGACGGCGACACCGCGCTTGGGACAGATGCCGAGGCAGCGCACGCGCGCGACACGCACATCCTTCTTGTGGCCGGCCGCTTTCACCGCATCCTTCAGCCGGTGCGCAAGATCGACGCCATGGCCGCCATCGCATTCGGAGCAGACCAGCACCAGTGCCGTCGACCAGGGCTGCTCGACGGGCTGCAGGACGGATTTTTCAGAAAATGACATGCAAGGCCTGCAATCAGACATTTTGTAACACCGGGCTGCTTCACATAGAGCCCGGCCAAGCTTCGCACAAGTCAGCTGGCGAAAAAGCGCGGATTGCCCGGCCGGATGCAAAACTGTGACGAATTTACCATGGCCACGCTTGCCGCGATGCTGCCCACGCAATGCCACGATTCCGCCTTGTATCGCGCCCTAGTTACAAGCGCCCGCCTGGCTGCAACAGGGCGGCCCGTGTTTCGTCACACTTGCAGGAGTATCATCAATGACCCGCTTTGCTTCTGCCGCGCTTGCGGCCACCTTGCTGTCCACCACCGCGCTGGCACTTCCTGCCTTCGCGCAGGACAAGCCCGACACCACCACGCTGAAGCCCGGTGCCTATGCCGGCTTCACCGGCGGTTATCTGATGACGCCGGATACCGACCGCGATGGCGGGGCGCATCTGGAACGCGATAACGGCTATTCCTTTGCCGGCCAGTATGGCTATCGCCTGCCGAACAACCTGCGCCTGGAAGCCGAACTCGGTTACGGCAGCATCGACAACGACAGCTACCATGCCAATGGCGGCCGAACCGGCGTGCGCGGCGATACCGACCAGTATTCGCTGACCGGCGCCGCCTATTACGACATCGCCACCGGCACGCCGCTGACGCCCTATGCCGGTGCCGGCGCCGGCCTGATGCACCAGCGTTTCGATCGCCCGGCCGCGACAGCCAACGGCTCGACGCTGCCCGGCAACAGCGACAGCAGCACCGATCTCACCGCCTTCGGCGAAGTCGGTGTCGGCTACAAGCTGGCCAGCAGCCTGGAGATCGTGCCGAGCTATCGCTACCAGTGGATCAACGACGGCGCCAACGGGCTGGACGACAGCACCCAGCATGTTGCCCGGCTGGGCTTCCGCAGCTGGTTCTAACCGGCAAGCCTGACGCTGGGCCTTCCGCCGTACATCCGGTGGGGCGGAGGGTCTAGCGACAGCACGACGTGTCGGCAGTATGGGGCGGCGCGGCTTCGGTCGCGCCGCCTTTTTCATGACCGGCATCCAGGCCGCTCAGATCATCCAGAATGGGGCAGTCGGGCCGCGCATCGCCATGACAGGCCTCGGCCAGATGCTGCAGGCTGCGCTTCATCGCCTGCAGTTCGGCGATCTTGCGGGTCAGGTCGTCGATATGCTTGAGCGCGATATCCTTCACCGCCGCCGAAGGCCGCGCGCCATCCTGCCACAGGCCTAGCAGCAGGCGGATATCCTCCAGCGCAAATCCCAGATCGCGCGAGCGGCGCACGAACCGCAGCAGATGCACATCGCGCTCGCTGTAGACACGATAGCCGCTCTGCGTGCGGCCGGCTGCCGGCATCAGCCCGATGCTTTCGTAATAGCGGATCATCTTGGCGCTGACACCCGAAGCGCCGCTGGCCTGGCCGATATTCATGCCGTTGCCTCCTGGGCGTGATGCGGTTTCCAGCGCCGCAGCAACAGCGCATTGGTCAGCACCGAAACCGAACTGAGCGCCATCGCCGCACCCGCCAGCATCGGGTCGAGCAGGCCGAAGGCGGCAAGCGGACTGCCGATCACGTTATAGCCAAAGGCCCAGACCAGATTCTGCCGGATGCGCGCGTCGGTGGCGCGCGCGATGCCGATCGCGTCAGCCACCAGCAGCGGATCACCGCGCATCAGCGTGATGCCGGCGGTCTGCATCGCCACATCCGTACCATTGCCCATGGCGATGCCGAGATCGGCCGAGGCCAGCGCCGGCGCATCGTTGATGCCGTCGCCCACCATGGCGATGTCGCCACCTGCCTGGTCGCGCAGCCGCGCAATCGCCGCCGCCTTGTCTTCCGGCAGCAGGCCGGCCTGCACCTCGGTGATGCCGAGCCGAGCCGCGATGGCGCCCGCCGCCGCCGGCGCATCGCCCGACAGCATCGCCACGCGCAGGCCCATCGCCTGCAGGCCGGCAATCGCCGCGGCGGCATGGGCCTTGGGTTCATCGCCGAAGGCAAAGAAGCCGAGCACGGCCTTGGTGTCGTCATCGGCGAGCCATGACACGGTGCGGCCCTGGACGGTTTGCTGGGTCGCCTGCGCATCGACCGGCCCCTGCACGCTGATGCCATGCTCCTGCAACAGCCGCGCGTTGCCGAGCAGCAGATGGCGACCTTCGATCTGGCCGCAGATGCCGCGACCGGCAAAATCACGGAATGCCTGCACCGGGGGAACACTGACATCACCGGCGCGCGCGCGGATTGCGGTCGCCAGCGGATGCTGCGAGCCGGCCTGCAGGGCTGCCGCGAACCGCAGCAGGGCCGCCTCGTCACCATCGATGGCATGAATCGCCGTGACCACCGGCTTGCCTTCGGTCAGCGTGCCGGTCTTGTCAAATGCCACAAGCCGCAGATTGCGCGCCTGCTCCAGCGCACCGGCATCGCGGATCAGGATGCCGTGCCGTGCCGCCACGCCGGTGCCAACCATCAGCGCCGCCGGCGTGGCCAGACCGAGCGCACAGGGACAGGCGATCACCAGCACCGCAATGGCATGCAGCAGGGCGGTTTCCACATTGCCGCCGCTGAGACTGAGGGTGAAGGCGAAGGTGACCAGGGCAACAAAGATCACGACCGGCACAAAGACACTGCTGATGCGGTCGACCAGCTGCTGCACCGGCGGCTTGCTGGCCTGCGCGCTTTCCACCAGACGCAGGATGCGGGCCAGCATGGTTTCCCCGGCGGTGGCCTCGATGCGCACGGCGATCAGGCCGTCGCGATTGAGCGTGCCGGCACGCACGGTGTCGCCCACCTGTTTGTCGACCGGCAGCGATTCCCCGGTCAGCATCGATTCATCGACGCTGGCGCGACCTTCGATCACGATGCCGTCGGCAGCAAAAGCTTCACCGGCGCGCAGCAGCAGGATGTCATCGGCACGCAGCAGCGCGGTATCGACGGTTTCTTCCGTGCCATTGGGCTTGCGGCGCCGTGCGGTGGCGGGCCGCAGCTGCAGCAATGCGCGCAGCGCGGCGGCGGTCTGTCCGCGCGCACGCGCCTCCAGCCACTTGCCCAGCCGCACGAAGGCGATGATCGCCACCGAGCCCTCATAATAGAGATGCGGCACCATCCCGTGGTCCAGATGCGGCAGCGCCTGCCACCACAGCCAGGTGCTGAGTGCCCAGGCCGCGGTGGTGCCCAGCGCCACCAGCAGATCCATGTTGCCGGTGCCTGCTCGCAGCGCGCTCCAACCAGAACGATAGAAGCGCCAGCCCAGAATGAACTGCACCGGCGTGGCGATCAGAAACTGCAGCAGCGGCGACAGCATCAGGTCATGCCGGCCGAGCAGTGAAAACACCATGCCGCCGATCAGCGGGAGGCTGAGTGCGAGCGCCAGCAGCGCAAGATTGCGATCGCGCGCAATGGCTTTGGCTGCCTGATCCGCACGGGCGGCAACCGTGCGGGCAGCATCGTCAAAAGGGCGCGCCTCGTAGCCGGCCTTGCGCACCGCCGCGATCAGGGCGGCCGGATCGACGGCATCGCGCGGCACTGATACTTCCGCGCTTTCGCCGGCCAGATTGACGCTGGCGCGGCTGACACCCGGCACGGCAGCGAGTGCCTTTTCGACGCGGCCGACACAGGAGGCGCAGCTCATGCCGGCGATCTGCAGCCGGATTTTGTCCTGCGGTACGCTGTAGCCGGCTTTTTCCACTGCTTGAATGGCTGTGGCCGGCGACAAGGCACCGGCAAATTCCAGATGGGCGGTCTCGGCGGCAAGGTTGACGCTGGCCGCGCTGACACCCGGCAGGGCGCGCAGGGCGCGTTCGACCCGGCCGGCGCAGGAGGCGCAGCTCATGCCGGCAACCGGCAGATCGAGACTGTGGGACAGGGTTTCAGATGCGGACATGGGAAGCCTCGGACAGCGTTGCGCTGCCTCATCAGATAAGGCTTCCCATGATGGGAAGGTCAAGCCGATTATGCAGACGACGCTGGAAGTGCCGAAATTCCAATAATTTCAGCGATATCGCAGAATCTTATCAATTCTGACTTTCCCCAATTTTTCCAAGGAGTAATCAAATCGCCACCATACAACCGGCCGGCGCTTTGATAGTTTCCGGCCATGGATTTCGTGGCCTCCCTGCCGACGGCGCTGACCGAACCGAGCCGGCGCTTCTTCACCGAATGGCACCGCTGGCGCGGTCGCGGCCTGGTGCCGCAGCGCAGCGTGCTGGATACGGGCAAGCTGGGCGATCTGCTGCTGCGCTGCCTACTGCTGGAGATCCGCGGGCGCGAGGAGATTCCGATCCGCTTTGCCGGATCGGGCATCGGCGAGATGATCGGCACCAATCTGGCCGGCCGCAATTACCTCGATCTCACCGATCCGGATAACCGCGCACGCCGCGCTGCCCTGCTGTTCACCGAGGTGGCGCAGCCCTGCGCCGCCGTCATCTATTACTGGCTCAGCACCGGCAATGGCGCGATCCTGCCGGTCGAGCTGGTCTCGGCACCGCTCTGTGCCGATGGCGAGACCACGCCATCGCTGGTGCTGGCCTGCGCCACCCCCCTGATCAAGGGCAGCGATGCCGCCCGCGACGTGGCACCCGACTCCTATGCCGAAGGCGAAGGCCTGCGCTTCATCGATATCGGTGCCGGACTGCCGCCCGTTGGCCCCGACATCCATGTCGCCCAGCGCGTGCAGTGACGAACCCGCAAGCGAAGACAATGCCCTATTCACCCCAAAATCTGCGCAGCCTGCTGGACCGGCAAAACGGCATTGCCCTGCCGATTGCCCGCACTGAACCGGTCACCGCGGCCTCCCTGCTGTCCGATGACAGCCGTCAATTCCTGGCGGCCTGGAAACAGTGGCGCGGCGACCGTCTGGTGCCGCAACGCGCCGATATGGACCTGGTGTCGATTGCCCGCCTGATGCCGAAGCTGGTGCTGCTGGATGTGTTCAGCCCGGACCGCGCGGTGTTTCGTCTGGCGGGTTGCGATATCGAGAGCCTGGTCGGCATGCGCCTGACGGGGCGCGACTTCGTCGCAATGGCCGCCATGGATCAGCGTGCGATGCGCAGCCGGATGATCTGGGATGTGGCGACGCGGCCCTGCGGCGTACTCAGCTTTCATGCCTTGCCGTATCCCGGTGTGGGCCGCACGCATCACATCGAAGTCTTTGCCCTGCCGATCCGGCCCGACGCCGCCGAGGCACCGATGCAGGTTTTGGCCGTGGCCAGCCGTCTGCCGGCCCAGCAACAGGGCGGCGGTACAAGACTGCGGCTGGAACAGACCGGCGTGACGCAGCATTGCATCGATATCGGCGCCGGCATTCCGGCCTGAGGCCGCTCTAGCGCCGCGATATCCGCGTATCGACATCCACGCTGAAGTGGATCGCCGTCAGCGCTTCGGCCAGCACATCGATGCTGCCGGGCAGCCAGCCGCGATAGCAGCCGGTCAGCAGCAGGCGGTCCTGTGTGTCACTGAGGCCGGCACCGGCCACGATCTCGACGGCGAGATCCACTGGCAGAACCAGCCCACGCCGATTGCCGAACATAGGTGTCGAAACCGTGGTCACCACGGCATTGCCGGCCTTTATGGCCAGGCAGTGCTGCACGACCGGCGGCAGGGTCGAAGCCGAAGCATTCGTATCGCTGACGATCACCAGCTTGCTGCCGAGAAACCCCGCCATGGCGGCCATCATCTCGTCGGGCTGTACTGCCAGCGACGGGAAGACCACGATCAGGGCCGAGGCCAGGCCGTACTGCGGCACGAAGAGCTCGGCGACAGCCTTCATGCAAAGTATGCCGCGATCTTGCGCTTGTCGTCATTCCCCGCGTGATAGCGCAGCGCGACGAAGGCACCATCGATGCGCACCACTTCGGCTTCCGCCTTGAAGCGCAGGCCGGCCCGGCGCAGATCGGCGGTGACAGTGAATTTCTCGCCCATGCGCGGCGCGCGGTCGAACGGACCGGCGAGCAGGCCAGTCCCGCTCCAGTTCTGCAGGCCATAGGCGGTGCCACCAATCTCGACGCTATCGTCCGCACCGCAATCGAAGCGCGACTCGCGCCGGCGTTCGGTCGTGGCAGTGTCATCGCTGCGGAAGAAGCCGACCAGCTCGGACAGGTCGCGCGCCTGATGCGCCAGCGTCTGCGTAGCGGCACTGGTTTGCTCGACCAGTGCGCCGTTGCGCTGGGTCATTTCATCCATCTGGCCGACGGCGGTGTTGATCTCCTGCATGGCACGGGCCTGCTCGTTGCTGGCCGTGGCGATCTCGGCCACGATATCGTTAACCTGCTTCACCGC
>NZ_CALRUC010000143.1:0-9546 GCF_943371255.1 Ferrovibrio terrae
ATCGAATTCCCGCAGCCCAAGCGCGCCGGTTATGAGAAGTTCCGCAATCCGGCCTCGCGCTATGCCATGGTCGGCGTCTTCGTGGCCGAAACCGCAAACGGTGTGCGCGTTGCCGTGACCGGCGCCGGACCCTGCGTGTTCCGTCATACAGAGATGGAAGCGGCTCTGGCCAAGTCTTTCAGCCCGGATGCGCTGAAGGGCATCAAGACTGATCCGTCGAAGATGAACAGCGACATCCATGGCAGCGGCGAATACCGCGCCCATCTGGTCGGTGTCGTCGCCCAGCGGGCCGTGCAGAACGCGCTCGGCTGATTCAGACCGTTACCCAACCCGACGGCGCGCCGCTTTCATCTGGCGCGCCGTTTGTTTTTCCAGCACCGGATTCATCATGACGGACCGTTACGCCGCCACTGCTCTCATCTCGTTTGCCATCGATCTGTTGCGCAAGGCCGGCCTGGACAAGGAAAAGTCCCGCGCCACGGCCGCCATTCTGGTCGAAGGCGATCTGATGGGGCACAGCACCCACGGCCTGCAGTTGCTGGGCCCATATCTGGGTGAACTGGAAGCCGGCCGCATGGCCAAGGTCGGCGAGCCCACCATCATCGCGGAACGGCCCGCCGTTCTGACCTGGGACGGTCATTATCTGCCGGGCCCCTGGCTGGTGCTGAAAGCCATCGAGGCGGCAACGGTACGCGCCAAGATCTATGGCACCGGCACCGTGGTGATCAATCATTCCCATCACATCGCCTGTCTGGCCGCCTATCCGCTGCGCGTCATCGAGCGCGGCATGGCGCTCCTGATCGCCAGCTCGGATCCTGCCAGCGGCTCGGTGGCCCCCTTCGGTGCCATTGCCGGCCGCTATACGCCCAATCCGCTTGCCGGCGGCTGGCCCACCAAGGGCGCACCGGTGATCTTCGATATCAGCGCATCCACCACCACCAACGGCATGGTGGCGCGGCTCAACCGCACGGGCGGCAAACTGGGCGGCCCCTGGCTGGTCGACAACCAGGGCAATGCCACCGACGACCCGGCCAGCTTCCTCGCCAATCCGCCCGGCGCCGTGCTGCCGCTTGGCGGCATGGACCTCGGCCATAAGGGCTTCGCGATGGGCCTGCTCGTCGAGATGCTGACGTCTAGTCTTGCCGGCTCGGGCCGCGCCATCGGCTCCAAACAATGGGGCGCCCGCGTTTTTCTGCAGGTGATCGATCCGGCCGCCTTCGGCGGCACAGAGGCCTTCACCAAAGAAACCGAATGGCTGGCCCAGGCCTGCCGCACCGCGCCGGTAAAGCCGGGCAACCCACCGGTCCGCATGCCCGGCGAACGCGGTCTCAAGCTGCGGGCGCAGCAGCAGGCCGATGGCGTGACGCTGCATCCGGAAATCATGCCGAGCCTGCAGCCCTGGGCTGACAAGCTCGGCGTGGCGTTGCCGCCGACCGTTTAAGTCAAAGCGTGATCGGCTGGCCGTGCGGCGTGGCGCGCGCGGCACGATCCCAGGCCGCGGCCTTGTCCTGCAGGGCCGCCGGCGTCGCGGCACCCTTCTCCACCGTCAGGCGCTCCAGCGCCTTCAGCCAGTGCTGGTAATAGGTCGCGCCGGTATCGGGATCGCCCGCGGCCTGTGCAGCCTTGATCTCCGACGTCAGTGCCGCCGCCCATTCCGGCCAGGTGAACAGGCCCTTCTGGTGCAGGGCCACAGCCATGGCAAAAGCCTGCGCTTCCCAGGGCGCGCGAAACACCGGCGCCGCAGTATCGTCGCAGGGCAGATCGGGCAGGATGTCGCGCAATGTCGTCACGCCGGTTCCAGATAGCTGTCCCAGGCATCAACCGAAACCGAGAGCGTCGGGTCGGCATCCGGTCCCCACAGCTCACGACCCGCGAAGCGCACGGTATAGAGCCATTGCGGCTGCTCACCCTGCCCCTGGGCATTGCTGTCGGGGAAAACATGCGCGCCATGCAGCAGCTCGATGGTGCCGATATGGCCCCGCACGTAACGCGGCAGGCGGGTATGCCCGGTGGGGTGGATATTCTTCGCCCGCACGCGATCGCCCGCCTTGAATCGCGCCGGCTGGTCGCTGGGGCGTTCGGTCGGCCCGCCTTTCGCCAGCACGACCGGAACCGCCTCGCGCGTCAGGATGCGCGGCAGCGGCTTGGGCGGCGCCAGCATATGGCCAGCCTCGATCTCTGCGGCCGAGAGCATGCCGCGCTCGATCATCAGCTTCTCGATGCCGGCCAGCCAGATCTCGTAATAGGTCTTGGCGAAGTATTGCGGCGGTGGCAGGCTTTCGCGCGCCGAACGCGACATGTCGATATTCCACTGGCCGGTGGCACCGACGGCCAGTGTCATCGCCAACACGCGCTTTTCCCAGGCCGCATGGAATTTCGGTTCATGCTCGCCTTCATGGCGCACCGGACCGAAGCCCTGCATGCCGCCCATATCCGCGCCGCCATTCATGCCGGCACCCTGGCGAGGCCGGTGCCGATCATGCTGTCACGCGTCACCAGTCCGGCGAGTTGTTCCTCGCTCCAGCCATCCGTCCCGGCCGGCCGTTCAGGCAGCACGAGATAGCGCACTTCGGCGGTGGAATCCCAAACCTTGATCTGCTTGCCCTCGGGTAGCGCAACGCCGAAATCGGCCAGCACGCCACGCGGGTCCATCACCGCGCGCGAGCGATACGGCGCCGACTTGTACCAGACCGGCGGCAGACCGAGCACCGGCCAGGGGTAGCAGGAGCACAGGGTGCAGACGACCATGTTGTGGATCGCCGGCGTGTTGGCGACCGCCACCATATGCTCGCCCTGCCGGCCGATATAGCCCAGCGACTGGATCGCAGCGGTGGCATCCTTCATCAGCCAGTCGCGATAGGCCGGATCGCTCCAGGCCTTGGCGACAACATGGGCGCCATTATGCGGGCCAACCTTGGTTTCGTAGGTCTCGATCAGCAGGTCGAGGGCAGCAGGGTCGACATAGCCCTTCTCGACCAGCACGCTTTCCAGCGCGCGGACCCGCAGCTCGACATCGCTGAGCACGGTGCCGTGGTCGTGGTGATGATCGTGATCGTGATGATGGTGGTCGTGGTCATGTGCCATGGCCAACTCTATCAAGCCGGCCCCGGCAGTGCCAAGACCGCCCTTAGCCCCGGATTGTTACCATCCAATTGCAGGGTACCGCCATGCAGGCGTGCCACGGCTTCCACCAGGCTCAGGCCCAGCCCCACCCCCTCGGCATGCCGGCTGGTATCGCCGCGATAGAAGCGCTCGGTCACCCTGCCCCGTTCGGCATCCGGAATACCCGGGCCGCTATCGGCCACCGCCAGCATAAGATGCCCATCGGATTGCCCGGCACTCAGCCGGATGCTGCCCCCGGCCGGGGTATATTTCACCGCATTGTCGAGCAGGTTGCCGACCGCCTGGGCCAGCAGGTAGCGGTCGCCATCAACACCAAGCCCGGCTTCCGCCTCACAGGTCAGCGTGATGCCCTTGGCTTCGGCCGCCGGGCCGTAGAGTTCCGCAGCATCTTCAACCAGCGCCGAAAGATCGATCCGGGCGAAGCCGGCGCGGCGCAGGCCGGAATCCAGCTCGGCCAGCCGCAGCAGCGCATTGAACACACCGATCAGACGGTCGATATCGGCAATCGCGGCGGCGATGCCATCCAGGGATGCTTCCGTGCCCGCCGGCTGCCGCAGCAGCGTTTCCAACCGGGCGCGCGTTTCGGCCAGCGGCGTGCGCAGGTCATGGGCAATGGCATTCGAGACATTGCGGACACCCTCGATCAGATGCTGCATCTGGTCGAGCATGCGATTGATGGTGGCGACCAGCTGGTCGAATTCATCATCGGTATCGCGCAGCGGCACCCGTCGCGCCAGATCGCCCTGCACAATGGCCGTCGCCGTGCGGTTGATGCCCTCGATGCGATGCTCGACAGCACGGCGGATCAGCCAGGCGCCGAAGAACGCGAGAGCCAACGCTGCCGCCCCGGCCCAGGCCAGGCCGCGCAGGAACAGGTTGCGGATCTCGACACGGTCCTGCACATCCCGGCCGACCAGCAGCTGGAAATTGCCGGGTAACACTACATGCAGCAGGCGGCTGACATGCAGCCGGTCGCGGTGCACCAGTTCAATCTCGTACCAGCCGGCACCGGCGCCGACTTTCAATGGCCAGGCATCGACATTCCCACCCAACGGCCGCAGGCGGGGATCGGTCAGCAGGTAGATGGCACGGCCATCGGAATCGGCAGCAATCCGCTCGCTCATGGTCTGTACCGCACCGGCCAGGCCAAAATCGCGCAATCGATCCCCGATGGCCCGTGTATCGGCGGTAATCACCGCATCGGTCTCGCGATCGAGATAGCCTGCCGTATTCCACCACAGCAGACCGCCCAGCAGCAGCGTCGCGATCATAAACAGCCCGGCAAACACCAGGGCCAGCCGCATAGCGGTTGAGCGCAGGACTTTAGGCATTGTCGCTCAGGCGGTAGCCGGCGCCACGCACCGTGTGCAGCAGCGGGCGCTCGAAACCCGCATCGATCTTCTGGCGCAGGTTGCTGATATGCACGTCGATCACATTGGTCTGCGGATCGAAATGATAGTCCCACACATTCTCCAGCAGCATGGTGCGAGTCACCACCTGGCCGGCATGGCGCATCAGATATTCCAGCAGCTTGTATTCACGCGGTTTCAGCACGATTGGCTTGCCGGCCCGGGTGGTCTTGCGGCTGAGGATATCGAGGCTGAGATCGCCAACCTTCAGCATGGTCTCGTTGCCCGCCGTCTGGCCGCGTCGGGCCAGCGCCATCAGGCGCGCCTCCAGCTCGCCAAAGGCGAAGGGCTTGGTCAGGTAATCGTCGCCGCCGGCTTTCAGGCCGCGGATGCGCTCATCCACATCGGCCAGTGCACTCAGGATCAGGATCGGCGTGGTGTTGCCGGTCCGGCGCAAGGCCTCGATGATACCCAGCCCGTCGATCCCGCCCGGCAGCATGCGGTCGAGAATGATGGCGTCGTAGCTTTCGGTGGTGGCGAGAAACAGGCCGTCACGGCCGTTATCGGCATGATCGACCGCATGGCCGGATTCAGTCAGCCCCTTGCGGACGAACTGGGAAACCTGCGGATTGTCTTCAACGAGCAGGATTTTCATGGACCGACAGATTGAGCGGCGGCCGGGATGACGGGGGGCACCCCGGCCGACCGGCCTTAAGCGAGTTGCAGGGCCAGATAATAGGTGGTGCCGTTGCGCATGACCAGCAGGGTCACGGCTTCCTTCTTCTCGCGCTGGGCGGTCTTGATGGCATCGACCGCCTGTGTCGGGCTGGTGATGGTCTTGCCGGCAACACCGACGATCACATCGCCCGGCCGCACGCCGCTGTCTTCGGCCTTGCTGTCGGAGGCGACCTCGGCCACCACCACACCCTTGACGCCATTCTCCAGCCCCAGCCGGTTGCGCAACTCCGGCGTCAGGGGCGCCAGGCTTAAGCCCACCTTGCCTTCCTCACCCGCCGCATCATTCAGCGCGGCGGTCTGGTCGGTCGGCTGGACGCCGATGGTGACGCTAAGAGTCTTCTCCTTGCCATCGCGCCAGACACCGAGTTTGGCGCTGTCCCCGGCTTTCAGCATGGCAATCTGGGTCGCGAGATCACGCGGATCGCGGACCGTTTGGCCGTTCACCATGGTGACCACATCGCCCTGCTGCAGACCGGCCTTGGCCGCCGGTGCATCCGGCACCACCTCGGCCACCAGCACGCCATCGGCACTCTTGCGGCCGACGGCCTTGGCCAGGCTCTCGGTCATCGGCTGCATGCTGACACCCAGCCAGCCGCGCTCGACCTTGCCGCCTTTCTGCAGCTGGGCAACGATCGTGTTGGCCAGATTGGAGGGCACGCCGAAGCCAATGCCGACACTGCCGCCGCTTGGCGAGTAGATCGCTGTCGAAATACCGATCACGCGACCGGTTGCATCGAAGATCGGGCCGCCCGAGTTGCCCGGATTGATCGGGGCATCAATCTGCAGGAAATTGTCATACGGACCGTTGTTGAGATCGCGGCCGCGGGCTGAGAGAATGCCGGCGGAAACGCTGCCGCCCAGGCCGAAGGGATTGCCGACGGCAATCACCCAGTCGCCGATACGGGCCTTGTCGGAATCGCCAAAGGCCACGTAAGGCAGCGGCGTCTTGCTTTCGATCTTCAGCAAAGCCACATCGGTCTTCGGGTCGCGGCCCTTCACCACAGCGGTATGCTCGCTGCCATCATCCAGCGTCACCACGATCTTGGTGGCATCTTCCACCACATGGTTGTTGGTAACGATGTAGCCGCTGGGATCGATGATGAAGCCAGAGCCGAGTGCATGCTGCGGGCCACGGCGACGCTGGCCCTGCTCCATGAACTGGCGCAGGAAATCTTCCAGAGAGCCGGGCTGCACCTGCTGCGGACCACGCTGGCGCGCTTCGGCCTTCTCGGTGGTGGAAATATTGACCACAGCCGGCTTCACCTTTTCGACCAGATCGGCGAAGGACGGCCGGATGGCGGGTGCCACGCTCTGCTCGGCCGGCATGGCCAGCGGAGCGCTATCGGCCGCAAAGGCGCGGGCGGCCAGATAGCCGCCACCACCGGACAGGATGGTGCTGGCCAGCAGCACTGCGGCAACAGAACGCTTGAGGCGGGAGATGGTTTTCATTGATCTGCTCCTTGAGGCAGGGGGAAACTCACACCTGCAACATAGGAAGCGCCGGCTTCGCCGGACCTGAACGCCGGATTAAATCTTCTTAATCTTAGGCAACCCGCAGATAGCTCATCATGCCGGTTTCCTGGTGTTCGATGATGTGGCAGTGGAACATCCAGTCGCCCGGTTGGCCGGCGACAAAGCCGATGCGGATGCGCTCCTTGGGCCGGACCAGAACGGTATCGGCCCAGTGCGGCGGCAGGTCGCGTTCCGACGAGGAAAGCACCCGGAAGGTGTGGCCATGCAGATGCATCGGATGTTGATGCGGCGTGCCGTTGAACAGCTCGGCCACGTAGCTCCTGCCGGATTTGAGCTCGAACAGCGGCGGCGGCTTGCGGTCATGGGCCGCGCCCGGCCAGGTCTGCCGGTTGATCGACCAGAACACTTTCTGGGTCAGGCAGAGTTCATCGACACTGACGCCATTCTGCTTGGCCCAGGATTCCAGCGCCGGATCCAGACTGCCGGCCAGCAGCTGGATATCCAGCGTGGTTGCCGCCTTGAGGTCGGGCATCGGTAACTCTGCCGCCGGCAATCGCAGCACCGCCTTGGTGGAGCGCAGACCATCCCCCGCTGTCACCAACTTGGCCAGCGGACGTGGGCGCGTGCTGAACACATCCTCCAGCACGATCTCTGCGCCGCTCTTCGTCGGCGCGATGAAAGCCACATCGGCACGCATGGCCGGACCAAGGCGCCAGCCGTTCAGCGCAAAGGGATCACAGGCATTGCCGTCGGTGGCGATCACCACCGGGTTGGCGGCGCCGCGCAGATTGAGCATCGGGATGCGTGTCGAATCGACATTGAGAATGCGCAACCGCACCCGCGCGCCGGGCGGCACCGTGAGTGTCGGCATCACCTCGCCGTTCACGGTGCGCAAATCGCCGAAGGTGCCGGCCCGCGCAGCGCCGGCGTCAGTCAGGAAATCGCCAAAGCTGCCATCAGGACGGCTGCGCCAGTCCTTCAGCACCAGCACATGCTCAAGATCAAACAGGCCCTGGTCGCGCGGGTCTTCCACGATCAGCACCCCGGCCAGGCCGCGCCCGAGCGCCTCGACCGTGTTGCAATGGGGGTGGAAGAAGAAGGTACCCGGATCCGGTGGGCTGAACTGATAAGTAAAGCTGTCGCCCGGCTTCACCGGGTCGTGGGGCATATAGGGCACACCATCCATGCCGTAGGGCACGCGCACGCCATGCCAGTGAATGGTGCTGTGCTCACGCAGCTCATTGTGGAATACGGCCGTGAAAGGCTCATTCCGCTTGGCACGGAATATCAGTGGGTATTTTTCATTGTACAGCCACAAGGTCGACGGCCCGGCATTGCCGGGCAGCGTCCGGGGCACCGCGCGCGCGGTGATGCTGTGCGACTCGGGCGCCGCCAGAACCATTCGCGGGGCCAGCGCGGCAGCGAGGCCGGACAGAAGCATCGTGCGCCGGGTAGGTTTCAAACTGGCCTCATCCGAATGCCGGGATAGAATCCCTGTAATAGTCGGTGCAGGTACGCCCATGGTCAACCATGCCCCCTGCGTTGTCGTGACGCAGCAGGGAAAGTCCTTGCTATTAATGCAGTCATTCCCGCACGATAGGGAATGGGTGAGGGAGGCTGGTGTGGACTGGACTGAAGGTTACGTAGACGTCGGATATACGCACGATTTTTACCGTGAGTTGAACCCGGCCATGCACCGCTTCGCGCTGTTGTCGCGCAACATACAAACCGGCGTCGATCCGGAGCGCTTCAGCTACTGCGAGCTTGGATGCGGCCACGGCTTCAGCACCCTTCTGTTGGCTGCCGCCCATCCCGATGCCGAATTCCATGCCAATGATTTCCTGCCCAGCCATATCGCCTATGCGCGCAAGCTGGCCGTGGATACCGGGGTGGCCAACGCCTCGTTCTATGATGATTCCTTCGAGGAGTTCGGTCGCCGCGACCTGCCCGACTTCGATGTCATCGTCCTGCATGGCGTATACAGCTGGGTCTCGGCGGAGAACCGCAAGCATATCGTCGATTTCATCGCGCGCCGCCTGAAAGTTGGGGGCGTTGTCTATATCAGCTACAATTGTCACCCGGGCTGGGCCGCCATGAGCCCGCTGCGCGATCTGATGATCATGTTTGCCGGCAACCCGGACGAACCGATCCTCAACCGCATCGATCACGCGCTCGACAAGGTGCAGGGCCTGTTCGACGCCAACAGCCTCTACACCCGCGTTTACCCCATGCTCAAGGACCGCTTTGACAGTGTCCGCAAGCAGACGCGCTCCTATGTCGCCCATGAATATTTCAATCGCGACTGGACGATTTTCTACCATACCGATGTGGCGCGCGATTTCCGGGATGCCAAGCTCAATTTCGCCGCCAGCGTCCAGATGCTCGACCACCTGGATCACTTCAACCTGAATCCAGAACAGCAGAAGCTGCTGAATGAAACGCCGAATGCCGATCATCGCGAGGTGCTGCGTGACTTCCTGGCCAACCGCCAGTTCCGCCGCGACCTGTATATAAAAGGCGGACTCTCGCTCGCCCAGTTTGAACGCAACGACCTGATTGCCAATACCCGCTTTGCGCTGACCGTGCTGCCGGCGGAGATTCCACGCAATCTGCTGACTGCCCTGGGCAGCTTCGGTCTCAACCCTGCGGCCTTCGACCCGGTCATCGCCGCCTTTGAACACGGCCCGCGCACGATCCGGCAATTGCAAGCCGAGGATGGCACTAAGACACTTGGCTTCCCGCTGCTGCTCGACACCGTGATGACACTGGTGGGCAACAATCATCTGCAGCCCTGCCTGGATGCGGCCGGCGACGCCCGCCGCACCAGCTACACCAAGACCTTCAATACGGCGATCATGCAGCA
>NZ_CALRUC010000144.1:0-9443 GCF_943371255.1 Ferrovibrio terrae
CGATGTCGGACCCGGTGGTGCATCAGAAAGATCTCGACCCCCTGATCGCCGGCCATGAGCGCTTCGCGCGTGGCATGCGGGGCGGACTTCGCCTCAACCTGCAGTTTCGTGACGCCTCCGGGCTGAATTTCGCCAACCGTGACCTGCGCGAGGCTGCCATGGTGGGCGGCCGGTTCAGCGGGGCGGTATTCAAGTTCTGCAAGCTGAGCGGTGCCAATTTCTACGGGGCGGTTCTGGAGATGGCCGACTTCTCCTCGGCCGACCTGACCCGCGCCGACCTGCGCGGCGCCATCTTGCGCGGCGCCAGCCTGGAATTCGCCGATTTGTCGGGCGCCGACCTGCGTGATGGCCGGCTGCTGAAACCCGATGAAGACGGCAATCTGGTGCCGATCGCGGTCGGCGGCGCCGTCACCGAAAAAGCGCATATGAGCCATTCCAAGCTGATCGGCGCCAAGCTGGGCCGGCTGATGAGCCAGCAGGCCGATCTCAGCCACGCCAATCTGGCCAATGCGCGCCTGACCGATGCCGACCTGTCCAATTCTGATCTGCGCGGGGCGATTTTCGTCGGCGCCGATCTCACCAACACCAATATGAGCGGCTGCAGCCTGTCGGGCGCCGTGCTGGCCGGCGCGATGCTCAACGGCACCAAATTCGATGGCGCCGATCTGGCAGGCGCCTTCTTCCGCCAGAGCGAGATGCGCGATGCCCGCCTGGCCGGCGCCCAATTGCCAAAGAACATCGCCGATCTGGACAAGCCGCTGCAGATTATCCTGCGCGAGCATCTGGCCTGGACGGAATCGCTCGGCGCCAAGGGGCAGCGGGCGGATTTCAGCCGCATCGACATGTCCGGGGTCAAACTGGCCAAGATCGATCTTTCGGCAGCGCTGTTCATCCAGTCCACCCTGGTGGAGGCCGATTTCGGCGGCGCGGCGCTCACCATGTGCGATTTCACCGATGCCATGCTGCTGAATGCCCAGTTCACCGGGGCCGACCTGCGCGGGGTGAAATTCAGCGGCGCCAACCTGATCGGCAGCAATTTCCGCGGCGCCAGGCTGGCGCCGATGCCGATTTCCTCCCTGCATGGCAAGCGCTGGCATGCCAACCTGGAGAATGCCAATCTGAGCCAGTCCAACCTCAGCGCCTGTGACCTTGAGGGCGCCAACCTGACCCGGTCGATCCTGATGCATGCCGATCTGCGCGACGCCAACCTGAAAGGCGCCAATTTCCGGGGCGCCGATCTGACCGGTGCCGATTTGCGCGATGCCAAGGTTTCGGGCGCGGACTTCACCGGCGCCAGCGGCGTCAACCTGTCGTGAACCATTCCTGCCTATGCTAGGCTGGCCGACAAGAGCCTGATATAGAAGCCGCCCGATGAACAATCCCGTTAAGGTCATTGCCCAGTACGAAGTTGATGAGATGTTCGAATCTCATGCCAACTACGTGCGCGGCGTGCGCGGCGGCAAGCGCATGGTGCTGCATTTCCGCGATGCCTCGCGGGTGGATTTCAGCGGCAAGGAGCTGACCTCGGCCGATTTCGTCGGCAGCAAGCTCAACTATGCCGATTTCAGCCATGCCGCCCTGGTCGGCTCGTCCTTCTTCGCCGCCGACATGCAGGGCGCCGATTTCCGTCGTGCCGACCTGACCAAGGCCGACCTGCGCGGCGTGAACCTGCGCAATGCCAATCTTGAATCCGCCAACCTGACCAATGCCGATATCCGCGACGGCGTGCTGCTGCGCCCGGATGAAGACGGCAACCTGATTGCCGTGCTCAAGCGCGCCACCTCGATCGACAATGCGAAGATGGCCGGCGCCAACCTCACCTCGGCCAAGCTGGGCAAGGTGGTCGGCCGCAACACCGACCTGAGCAACTGCAATTTCTCCAATGCCAAGCTGAACGGGGCGGATCTGTCAGGTTCGAACCTGTCCGGATGTTTGTTCACCGGTGCCGACCTCACGGCGTCCAACCTGTCGCATTGCATTCTGCATGGCTCTGTTCTGGCAGGGGCCGTGCTGAACGAAACCAATTTCGAAGGCGCCGACCTGACGGCTGCCTATTTCCGCCCGATCGACCTGCGCGATGCCGATGTCACCAAGGCGATCATGCCGCGCAGCCTGGAGAGTCTCGACCGCTCGCTGCAGTTCATCGTCAAGGAGCATCTCACCTGGATCGAGACCCTGGGCAAACAAGGCATGCGGGTGGATTTCAGCCGCTATGACCTCTCCGATCTCAAGCTGACCAACATCAACTTCTCGGCCGGCGACTTCTCCTATGCCATCCTGCGCAACACAGATTTCTCCGGCTCGCGCTTTGTGCTGTCGGATCTGCGCGGCGCCATGATGCTGAATGCGAATTTCGCCACCTGCAATCTGCAGGGCGCCAAGTTCGACCGCGCCATCATGACCAATGCCGATTTCCGTGGTGCCAAGCTGTCGACCGTCAGCATCACTGGCGCGATGCATCGCCGCCAGTCGGCCAGCTTGCAGGAATGCAATCTGACCCAGGCCAAGTTCCAGGGCGCCGATCTGGAAGGTGCGGTGTTCAACCGCTCGATCCTGACGCTGGCCGATTTCCGCAGCGCGAATTTGCGCGGCTGCTCCTTCCTCGATGCCGATCTCACCAATACCGACCTGCGCGGCGCCGATCTGGAAGGTGCCGACCTGCGCGGCGCCATCGGCTTCAAGGTTCCGAAGCCGAATATGGAAAAGAGCAGCGACTAGGCGGTTGCCCCCTCCTCGTCCAGCGATGGCGGCAGCGCATCCAGCGCCGGCATCTGCGACAGCAGGATGACAGCAAGCTGCACGCCATAACCCGCGACTGCCAGCCAGATCGCGGCCCCCAGACCGAACCGCTCTCCGACAAAACCGCCGACCAGCGCACCGAGTGGCCGCATGCCCAGCGTCGCCACCTGCTGGATCGCGCTGACGCGGCCGATCAGGCGCAGCGGCACGATGGCCTGGCGCAGACTGGTCTGCCCGATGGTCCACAGCATCGGTCCGAAGCCGAACAGGAAAAAGCCGACGAGCAGCAGCGTGAAGGCCGCATCGTCCTGCATCGCGGTGGTGGCACCAATGGCAAGGGCAGCCAGCAGCGAGGTGGCCGGGCCGAGCAGGATCATGTGGCCGAGCCGCAGGCGGGCGTGAATCATTGGCGCTGCCAGCGCGGCCAGCAGCATGCCGAGCCCCTGCGCGCCCAGCGCGATGCCGGTCTGTGCCGGCGTCAGGCCGAGCGTGTTGATGGCAAACAGCACGAACACCGCCATCAGCACAAACCAGCTGAAATTCCACGCCATCGCGCAGGCGGCAATCGCGCGCAGCAGCGGATGACGCCACACCACGGCGAGGCCTTCGGCCAGCGCATGGCGGATCGGCGGACGTTCGGTGCTGGGCAGATCCCTGCGCATGCCCGGGGTCAGCAACAGCAGGACGGCGAGTGCCGAGGTCACTGCCGAGACGGCCAGCGCCAGGGCCGGTGAGGTCCAGCCGGCAATCGCGCCGGCGAGGCCCGGTCCGAGGAAGACGGCGGCGGCACGCGTGAATTCGATCTTTGCATTCGCTGCCGGCAGGCCCTCGCGCGCCACAATGGCCGGCAGATAGGCCTGTGCCGCGACATTGAACAGCACGGTGCAAGCCGACAGTGCGAAGCCCAGGATCGCGAGGCTGACCAGATCGAGCCAGCCGGCAAAGGCCAGCAGCGGCACCAGCGCCAGCAGCAGCGCGCGCCCGGCCTCGCTGCCAGCCATCAGGTAATGCCGCGGCAGCCGGTCGGCCCAGATGCCGGCCACCAGCGACAGCAGCAGATACGGCAGGGTCTGGGCGGCACTCAGCGCGCCCATGGTCTCGGCCGTGGCACCGAGCGCCAGCGCCGCCATCAGCGGGATCGCCGCCATGGCGAGCTGTTCGGCGCCATTGGCGGCCAGGTTGGCGAGACTGAGGCGGTTCAACGGGGTCATCGGCATGGTCGGCTCCAGGGGACTGCAGCCGGAGTAAGCCATTGGCGGAACACAAACTATCCGGATATTGCGCTGTCATGCCGGGGCCTGCGCCCCATCCTGTGACTGGCATCACGGCTTTCAGCCCCGATTTAATGGACAGGGCCGCCCACTAATCCTATAGATCATTCCGCCCCTGACCTCCGGGCCCCCTTACCCTTCGCGGGACTGACAATCATGACCAAGAAAAAAGCCATCCTCTCCGCTGCCGGCCTGCTGGTGCTGGCCGGCGCCTCCTATGGTGCCTGGCACTGGTGGAGCTACAGCCGCTTCATCGAAAGCACCGACAACGCCTATATCGGCGCCGACATCACCGTCGTGGCGCCCAAGGTGACCGGCTACATCACCAGCATGGCGGTGGCCGACAACCAGCGGATCAAGGCCGGCACCGTGCTGTTCGAGATCGATGCCAGCGACTATCGCGCCAAGGTGGCGCAGGCCGCTGCCGCCGTGCAGGCGCGCCGCGCCGCCATCGACGTGATCGACAAGCAACTGGCCAGCCAGCAGGCCACCATCGCCGAAGCCGATGCCTCCTGGCGCAGCACCCGCGCCGATCAGGTGCGCAGCGAGGAAGACCTCAAGCGCTATCGCCAGCTCGCCGTCGGCAACTATGTCTCCAACCAGAAGCTGGAACTGGCCCAGGCCGACCAGCGCAAGGCCAGAGCTGCAGTCGACCGCGCCGAGGCCGCCAAGTCTGTCGAGCAGAACCAGATCGCCGTGCTGAAGGCCAACCGCGAACAGGGCCTGGCCCAGATCGCCCAGGCCGAGGCAGATCTTGCCGCCGCGAAACTCGATCTCGACAACACCGTGGTCCGCGCGCCGGTCGATGGCGTGATCGGCAACCGCACCGGCCAGACCGGCCAGTATGTGAAGCCCGGTACCCAGATCATGGTGATCGTGCCGACCGACGAGGTGTATGTCGTCGCCAACTTCAAGGAGACGCAGCTGCGCGGCATGAAGCCGGGCCAGAGCGCCAGCCTGCATGTCGATGCCTTCCCCGACCTGACCATCAAGGGCCGCATCCAGAGCTTCGCGCCGGCCTCGGGCGCCAAGTTCAGCCTGCTACCGCCTGACAACGCCACCGGCAACTTCACCAAGATCGTGCAGCGCGTGCCGGTCAAGCTGGTGATCGACAAGGCCGAAGCCCAGCCCTTCCTGGTGCCCGGCATGTCGGTGGTGGTGGATATCGATACGCGCAGCGAAACCGCGCTGCGCACGGCAGCGAAGTAACGGGCCGCGCGACCATGTCTGCCACCGCTGCCACCATGGCGCAGATCCCAGCCGCCCCGGCGACGCAGAAAGGCCGGATGATCGGCTATTTCGCCATGGTGATCGGCATGTTCATGGCGATCCTCGACATCCAGATCGTGTCCTCCTCGCTGGCCGAGATCCAGGCTGGCCTCTCGGCGTCTGCCGACGAGATCAGCTGGGTGCAGACATCGTATCTGATCGCCGAAGTGATCATGATCCCGTTCAGCGGCTATCTCTCGCGCCTGCTGTCGACGCGTGTGCTGTTCACCATCTCGGCCGCCAGCTTCACGCTCGCCAGCCTCGGCTGCGCCATGGCGACGAATCTGGAGACCATGATCGTGCTGCGCGCCCTGCAGGGCTTCCTCGGCGGCGCCATGATCCCCACCGTGTTCGCCAGCACCTACATGATGTTCCCGCGCGAGAAGATGGCCGGCGCCACGGTGATCATCGGCCTGGTCGCCACGCTGGCCCCCACCATCGGGCCGACCTTCGGCGGCTACCTGACCCAGCTGTTCTCCTGGCACTGGCTGTTCCTGATCAACATCGTGCCCGGCATCATCGTCTGCCTGCTGGTGTGGAATTTCATCGATATCGACAAGCCGAATTACGCGCTGCTCAAGGGCTTCGACTATATCGGTCTCGGCGCGCTGGCGGTGTTCCTCGGCAGCCTGGAATACGTGCTGGAGGAAGGTACCCGCAACGACTGGTTTGCCGATGCGGCGATCCGCAATTTCGCCGTCGCCTGCGGCATCGGCGCCGTGCTGTTCTTCTGGCGCAGCCTCACCTACGCCAACCCGATCGTAGATCTGAAGGCCTTCCGCAACCGCAACTTCGCCACCGGCTGCCTGTTCAGCCTCACCATCGGCATCGGCCTCTATGGCCTGGTCTACCTGCTGCCGCTTTATCTCGGCCGCGTGCGCGGGCTGAACAGCCTGCAGATCGGCGAGGTCATGTTCGTCACCGGCCTGGCGCAGTTCATGTCCGCACCCATGGCTGGCATCCTGGCCCGCAAGGTGGATCCGCGCCCGGTGCTGGCCTTCGGCTTCGCCCTGCTCGGTGCCAGCACCTGGATCATGACCGGCCTGACCGGCGACTGGCAGTTCGACGAGCTGCTGCTGCCGCAGATCATGCGCGGCGCGGCGCTGATGTTCTGCATCGTGCCGATCAACGTGATCGCGCTGGGCACCCTGCCGCAGGACGAACTGAAGAATGCCAGCGGGCTGTATAACCTGACCCGCAATCTCGGCGGCGCCTTCGGCCTTGCCGCGATCAACACGATCATGACCGAACGGACCAATTTCCACTGGAACCGCCTGGTCGATTTCGTCAATCCCGGCCGGGTGGAAGTGCAGCAGTATATCGACAGCATCGCCAATATGTTCGGCGACCGCACCGCAGCCGACCAGACCGCCTTTGCCATGAAGATGCTGGGCAACAAGGTGCAGGCGCAGGCCTATATCATGAGCTTCATCGACGTCTTCGTGATTCTCTCGGTGCTGTTCTTCGTCGCCGCCATTGCGGTGGTGTTCGCGCAACGGCCCAAACCCGCGCCAGCCGGCGCCGGCGGTGGCCATTGAACAAGCAGGCACCGATCAAGCGCGGCCGGCCGGTCGATGCCGCCAAGCGCGAAGCGATCCTGGAGACCGCGCGCGAGCTGTTCTTCGAGCATGGCTACGGCATCGGGCTGGAGACGATTGCCGCCCGGGCCGGCGTGTCGCGCCAGACCATCTACAACCTGTTCGCCTCGAAAGACGACCTGTTCGCCGCCATCGTGCAGGAAAGCTCCAGCCAGATCACCGCAGCCCTGGCCGAGCTGTCGCCCGAAGCTACGCCGCGCGATGTGCTGACCGCGCTCGGCATCGGCTTCCTCAGCAGGATCCTGTCCGACCGCGCCGTGCAGTTCCAACGCCTGCTGATCACCTCATCCGCCAGCTTCCCGACGCTGGGGCCGACCTTTTATGCCAATGGCCCCGGCAGAGGGCTGGCCCGCCTCGCCGCCTATCTCGACCGCGAAACCGAAACCGGCCGCCTGGCGGTGGATGATCCGGTGCTGGCGGCGGAACAGTTCTTCGGCATGCTGATGGGCCATCGCAGCATGCGGCGCACCCTGCGCATCGACGGCGAGATGCCGGCGGCCGAAATCCGGCGCCGGGTCGACAGCGCGGTCAGCACTTTCCTGCGCGCCTACAGCAAACCCGCTTAAGTGCCGAGCGACTTCGAGGCGATCTCGTAGACATCGCGCGACAGGTTCGGCTTGGCCAGCACGCGCTGCAGCTCGGCCTTCATCCTGGCCTGCCGGCCGGCATCGAAACGGCGCCAGCGGCCGAGCGGCGCCAGCAGCCGGGCGGCAACCTGCGGATTGATCGGCTCCAGCTCGAGGATGCGGTCGGCATGGAAGGCATAGCCCGTGCCATCGGCAGCGTGATAGCGCAGCGCATTGGCGGTGAAGCCGCCGATCAGGGACCGCACCTTGTTCGGCTTCTGCATCGAGAAGGCCGGATGCGTCAGCAGCGCCGTCACCTGCTGCAGCGTATCGGGCAAAGCCGAGATCGCCTGCAGCATCAGCCATTTGTCGAGCACCAGCGGATCGTCGGAAAAACGCTGGTAGAAATCGGCCAGCGCCGCCTGGCGTTCCGTGCCCGGCAGATCGACCAGCAGGCGCAGGGCCGCCGCGCGATCGGTCATGTTATCGGCCTTGGTGTATTGCTCATGGATCAGGCGGCGCAGGCCCGCATCCACATCGGCCAGTTCCGACAGATAGGACAGCGCGGCATTCTTCAGCGAGCGCCGGCCGGCCGCAGTGGAATCCGGGCTGTACGGTCCCGGCACGGTATTCGCCGCGTAGATCGCTTCCAACTGCGGGCGACAGGTCTGCGCGATCTCCCGCCGCAGAGCCCGCCGCGCGGCGTGAATCCCGTCGACATCCACCACATCCATGCGGTCGGCGATGTAGTCCTCGCTCGGCAGGGTGATCGCTTCGGCAATGAAGGCTTTTTCCAGCGCGTCATCGCGCAATGTCAAATCGATGGCTTCGATGAAGGCCGGATCGAAAGCCCGTGCCGGATCGGCGACGCGGTTCAGCAGCAGCTCGGTGGCATATTGCTGGCCGGCCTCCCAGCGCGCGAAGGCATCGGAATCATGCGCCATCAAAAACGCCTGCGCGCCGCCATCCTGCTTCGCCTTCACCAGCACCGGGGCCGAGAAGCCGCGGTTGAGCGAGATCGCCTTCGGCTCCGGCACACCCTTGAAGCGGAACACCTGCGTCGGCGCGGTCAGCGTCAGGATGCCATCCTTGACCGCGCTTCCGCTCTCAAGGCGCAGCGGAATATCGCGGCCCTGCGCATCCAGCAGGCCGACACCAAAGGGCATCTGCACCGGCTGCTTGTCAGGCTGGCCCGGGGTCGGCGGTACCCGCTGCATCACGGTCAGTTCATAATCGCCGCTGGCGGCATCGTATCGCCCTGCCACCGTCACCTCCGGCGTGCCGGCCTGGGCATACCAGCGCTGGAACTGCGACAGGTCGGTGCCGGTGGCATCGGCCATGGCGGCAACGAACTGGTCGCAGGTTGCGGCTTCGCCGTCGTGGCGCTCGACATAGAGCTGCATGCCCTTCTGGAAACCCGCCTCGCCCAGCATGGTGTGGATCATGCGGATGACTTCGGAGCCCTTCTCGTAGATCGTCGGCGTGTAGAAATTGTCGATGGCGATGTAGCTGTCGGGCCGGATCGGATGCGCCAGCGGGCCGGCATCCTCGGGGAACTGGCGGCTGCGCAGCAGACGTACATCCTGGATGCGCTTGACCGGGCGCGAGCGCATGTCGGAGGTGAATTCCTGGTCGCGGAAGACCGTAAGACCTTCCTTCAGCGACAGCTGGAACCAGTCGCGGCAGGTGATGCGGTTGCCGGTCCAGTTGTGGAAATACTCATGCGCCACCACGGCCTCGATGCCGGCATAATCCACATCGGTGGCAGTGTCCGGATCGGCCAGAATGAATTTGTCGTTGAAGACATTCAGGCTCTTGTTCTCCATCGCACCCATATTGAAATCGCTGACGGCGACGATGTTGAACAGGTCGAGGTCGTATTCCAGCCCGAAGCGGGTCTCGTCCCAGCGCATCGAGCGTTTCAGCGCATCCATCGCATAGGCCGTGCGGCCCTGCTTGCCATGCTCGACGAAAATCCGCAGCGCGACCTTGCGGCCGCT
>NZ_CALRUC010000145.1:0-9366 GCF_943371255.1 Ferrovibrio terrae
TCATAACCAGACGCGATATCGCGGAACAGCTTGGAATCGCGATACGCCTTCCAATGGCTGTAATCCCGCAGAATGAAGGGCGCATTGGTGATGGCGATCGGCTTGTGAATCGAACCGGCAAAGGCAACACCGGTATAGATCATGTCGACGGTACCAAGGCCCAACGCTTCGTTGATCTGGTTCTCGTTGCCGAGCTGCGATGCCGGGAACACCTCGATCTGATACTTGTTGTTGGTGCGTTTGGCGATTTCGGCGGCCGCCCAAACGGCCTCGGTATGATAGGGCTCCGGTGTCTCGTAGACATGTGCCCATTTCAGCTTGGTCTGCGCTGCGGCCGGCAACGCAACGGCAAAGGCTGCCGCAATGGCAAAGCCCGTTACTATTCTTTTCATGTTTCTCTCCCTTGTTTCTGAGTTTTACTGACTACTGGTTTTTCGCCCGGCTGGCCCGGGCAAAAGGAAAACTCCCGCTTCATCGACAAAAAAATCAGGATTGCGCCGGCGAATATCAGGCAGGCTGTGGTCCAGCCCATCCAGATGGCTGCGCATGGCCGCGATTGCCCGCTCGGCATCGCGCTTTTCCATCGCGGTGAGCACGGCAGCATGTTCCTTGGTCACCCGCAGCATGCGGCCGCCTTCCGGCAGGGTCAGGTGGCGGATGCGGTCGACCTGCACCTTCACCTGGTTAACCAGTTGCCAGATGCCCGGATAACCGGCGGCTTCGGCGATGGCGGCGTGAAAAGCCTCGTCGGCGGCATGGAAGCCCTTGCGATCATCGGCCTTGGCCGCCTCACGCTGGCGCTCGACCAGAGACCACAGACCGGTGATCTGGCTCTTTGTCGCCCGCCTGCTCGCCTCGCGCACAGCCACCTCTTCCAGCGCCTTGCGGATGACGATGGCCTCATTCAACTGCGCATAGGGGATGCGGCTGACCGTCGTGCCGGATTTCGGCACGATCTCAACCAGCCCTTCATCGGCCAGCCGCAGCAAGGCCTCGCGCACCGGTGTGCGGCTGACGCCATATCGGCTGGCCAGATCGTTTTCCGACAGGCTGGCGCCCGGCTGGATGCGCAGGGCGATGATGTCCTCATGCAGGGTTTCATACACCAGCACGGCCGAGGTCGCGCGCGGCGCCTGACTGGGGCGGCCAAGCCTTGCCTTCGCCGGTGGCGCGATGCGCGGCCGGTTGGGCTGCCGCTTGGCGGCTGCTTTGCGCGATGGCTGTGGCACTGACTGCCCGCCTCCCTGACGCGACGCCGTTATCCGGCGCCTCTCTTGTTTCCATATCTTGTATGCAAGATATGGCTGCATCCATGCAAGCGCGAAATGCAGCCGCTTTGCACGTGTTTATGGGTGCAGCGCAGCACGATGGGAGGGATGGCGTGCCCTGGTGGATTCGAACCACCGACCTGCCGCTTAGAAGGCGGCTGCTCTATCCAACTGAGCTAAGGGCACTTAGGTAAAACACTAGAAACGGCAACGGCCGGCGAGGCCGGCCGTTTCGGGCACCTCGCCAACCGGATTTAGCGGATTCTGGTATACGCGAAGTTATCGGCATAGGCGCGGCGGTTCAGCTTGCGCGCCTGCGGCTCTTCGATCTCGTAGGCGATGCCGCGCTTGTCGGCATAGGCCACCGCCTCTTCCTTGGTGTCGAACTTGAGCGTCAGTTGGCCCAGCGTGCCGGCGGCGCCGGTCCAGCCCATCAGCGGCTCGACGAAACGGCTGTCCGCGGTGTCGTATTCCAGAACCCACTGGCGGGTCCGCGCCTTGCCGGACTGCATGGCGGTTTTGGTCGGTTGATAGATACGCGCCTTGGTCATGCTCAAAAACCCCTGATCCTGCCAGCCTGGCATGTCTGGCGATTGGCCGGGCTATTATGGTCGGGGTGACTGGATTCGAACCAGCGACTTCTTGCTCCCAAAGCAAGCGCTCTACCAGACTGAGCTACACCCCGCCCTAAATAGCGGAAAAGCGTGCGCCTTTTAGCATGAAGCCGGGCCGGCCGGCCAGCCTTCCAGGGGGCTGCAGAGCCCGGAAACGCCGTTCAGGCAGGGTCAGCGCTTGGGGGCCCGGCCGAAAATGGCGTGGTCCACCGTGTCGCCTGGCTTGATGCCCAGCCGGGACACCGTGCCGCCATTGACCTCCAGCACGGCCCGGACAGGGCCGGTGGAATTGACCCCGCTTTCGTCATGGGGGATTGCACGCTGGTGGATGTTGAGGATCGTGCCGTCAGCCTTGATGAACAGCATGTCGAGCGGCAGCAAAGTATTGCGCATCCAGAACGACGCCATCTGCTCCTGCTTGAAGTCGAACAGCATGCCGGCATCCGGCGCCATGCTGTTGCGGAACATCATGCCGCGCGACCGCGACATGTCAGTGTCCGCCAGTTCGACGCGAAAGCGCTTCGGACCCTTTGCCGTGTTAATGACCAGATCGCTCTGCGGCAGGGTCGGCTGCGGCTGGGCCTGGATGGGGGATGCAATGACAGCGGCGAGCAAAACCATGCCGCATAGAACGGCAAACCAGCGACTGAGTTTCACGCCTTCATCCTCTCTTTTACGCGACGCACCAGCCCGCGCACATCCTCACGTACCACACCCTGTCGCGGCGCATCGCCCAACGTCACGAACCAGTGCTCGGGTGGTTCACGGCCGGCGCTGCGGCTCCAGCTCAGGGCCCGCAGCAGGCTTTCCGCGGCCGGCGGCAGGCGGTCGGGTTTTTCCAGGCCGTTCAGCTCGGCCCAGATCCCGGTCCAGCAACGCGCCACCGACCAGGGATTATAACCGCCGCCGCCAAGCACCAACAGGCGGGATGCCAGGGATTTAAGCGCTGCGACGGCATGCCACAAGGCACCATTCGACAATGTCTGCTTGCCGAGCGGATCGTCGGCCAGGGCATCGGCACCGCACTGGATCACCAGCGCGTCGGGCGCAAAGGATTCCACCAGCGGGCCGATGGCGTCCTCGATCAGGGCTGCCATCTCGTCATCAATCATCCCCGGCGGCACCGGGAGATTGAACAGGTTGCCGGCGCCCTCCTCGTCCAGGCGGCCCGAATGCGGCCAGCGGCCGGCTTCGTGCACCGACACCACCATCACCCGCGCATCAGTGGCAAAGGCATCGGCGACGCCATCACCGTGATGGACATCGAGATCGACATAGGCGATGCGCGACAGGCCGCCATCCAGCATGGCCAGGATCGCCAGCACCGGGTCGTTGAAATAGCAGAAACCCGAAGCCTGCGCCGGCCGGCCGTGATGAGTGCCGCCGCCGGGACTATAGACGATGCCGCCATCCTTCAGCAGGCGGTCGGCGGCAATCAGGCTGCCGCCGACGCCCGTGGCCGGGCGGCGGAACATGGTGCCATAGATCGGATTGCCGCCACGGCCGAGATTGAAGCGCTCGGACTCGGCTGCACTGATGCTGAGGGTCCGCTCGGCAGTCTGGACCGCGGCGATGTAATCCTGATGGTGAAAGCGGCCAAGCTGGTCCGGCGTGGCAGGCCGGCTTTCGCGATACTGGCCCGGCTGCAGCCAGCCCAGCGCATCGACCATATCCATTACCGTCGATACGCGCGGGATCGACAGCGGGTGCTTCCCGCCCAGGCTGGAATGCCGGTAAATCTCGTTGCCGATGAAAAGAGGCTGATGCATAGGCAGAATCTAGCGGCCCGGCGGGCCTTAACAAGCCACCCGGTCGGCCTATAATGGCGCGTTGCCTCTGAGGGGGAGCCGATGGGCGGCTGAGAGGTCCGGGTTATCCGGACGACCCCTCGAACCTGATCCGGTTGATACCGGCGTAGGGATCAGCGGCTTTGCCATTGCACTCTTCCCTGTCTCCCAGCCCCACTCCGTCTGCCGGCTTCCACCTGGCAGGGCCGGCCTTTGCCTATGGCCATCACCCGGTCCTGGCGCCCTTTGCGCTCGATCTGGCGCCGGGCGAGACCGTTGCCATCCTGGGTACCAGCGGCTGCGGCAAGAGCACCCTGCTCCGGCTGCTGGCCGGTCTGCTGCCGGGCGGCAGCCCTGCCCTCGCCGGTCAGGTCGCCTGGATGGCCCAGCAGGATCTGCTGCTGCCGTGGTGCAGCCTGCTGGACAACGTGCTGCTGGGCGTCCGCCTGCGTGGCGAGCAGCCCGATACCGGCCGCGCCATGACCCTCCTGGGCCGGCTGGGACTGACCGACTGGGCTGATGCCTTTCCGGCGACCCTGTCGGGCGGCATGCGGCAGCGCGCGGCACTGGCCCGCACCCTGATGGAAGACCGCCCCCTGGTGCTGATGGACGAGCCCTTCTCGTCGCTGGATGCCATCACCCGTGCCGCCATGCAGTCCCTGGCCAGCGCATTGCTGGCCGACCGGGCCGTGCTGCTGGTCACGCATGATCCGGCTGAAGCCTGCCGCATGGCCGACCGTGTCTTCGTGATGGCCGGCCGGCCGGCGCAACTGAAACAGATCGCTGTGCTGGAAGGCCCGAAACCGCGCGACCCGCTGATGCCCGAGCTGTTGCCGGCGCTACGCGCGATCCATGCCGCGCTGGCCACGACGGGCGCCGCCACATGATCGCCCGGCTCCGCCCGCTGCTGACCCTGTGCGGCCTGCTGCTGTTGTGGCAGGCCGTGGTCACGTTGTTTGCCCTGCCGCCCTATATCCTGCCGGCACCGCATCGTGTCGCGCTCGCCATGATCGAGCATGCAGGTCTGCTGCTGGGTGAAGCCGCTGTAACGATCACTGAAATGCTGCTCGGGCTGCTATTCGGTGCCCTGCTCGGGTGCTGTGCTGCACTCGGCCTGCTGGTCTCGGCGGCGGCGCGGCGCTGGCTGCTGCCGCTGCTGATCGCCAGCCAGGCCATCCCGGTCTTTGCCCTCGCGCCCCTGCTGGTGCTGTGGTTCGGCTTCGGCATGGCATCCAAAATCGTGATGGCCATGCTGGTGATCTTCTTTCCGGTCGCCGTCGCGCTTTATGACGGCCTGCGCCGCACCGATGCGGGTTGGCTGGAACTGGCGCGTGTCATGACAGGCGATGCGCCGCAACATCGCCTGCGTATCCTGCTGCATGTGCGGCTGCGCGCTGCCCTGCCCGCCTTTGCCAGCGGCCTCAAGATCGCCGCCGCAGTCGCGCCCATCGGCGCGGTGATCGGCGAATGGGTCGGCGCCAGCGCAGGCCTTGGTTTTCGCATGCTGCAAGCCAATGCCCGCGTGCAGACCGACCTGATGTTTGCCGCCCTGATCGTACTCGCGCTATGCGCCGTCGCGCTCTATGCCGCCGTCGATGCCTTGTCGCGCCGCATGCTGCGCTGGCAGGCCGACAGCCATGCTTCATCCCATTCGTAAGCGTATTCCCGAAGGAGTCATCACCATGAAAAATCTGATCGCCGCTGCCGCGCTGGCCGGTGCATTGATGCCCGGCATGGCCTCTGCCCATGACAAGCTGACCGTGCTGCTCGACTGGTTCGTCAATCCTGATCATGCGCCGCTGGTGGTGGCCAAACATACCGGCATCTTCGACCGCCATGAGTTGCTGGTCGACCTGATCGCGCCGGCCGATCCGAATGATCCGCCGAAGCTGGTTGCCGCCGGCAAGGCCGATGTCGCGATCTCGTATCAGCCGCAGCTGCATGTGCAGGTGGCTCAGGGCCTGCCGCTGCGTCGCTTCGGCACGCTGATCGCAACGCCGCTGAATTCACTCGTCGTCCTGCGCGATGGCCCTATCAAGTCGGTCGGCGATCTCAAGGGCAAGAAGATCGGCTATTCGGTCGGCGGCTTCGAGGATGCCCTGCTCAAGACCATGCTGGAACAGTATGGCCTCAAGCTGAGTGATGTGACGCTGGTGAATGTGAACTTCGCGCTGTCGCCGTCGATCTTTGCCGGCAAGGTGGACGCCACCATCGGCGCCTTCCGCAATTTTGAACTGAACCAGATGGACATTGCCGGCAAACCCGGCCGCGCCTTCTATCCGGAAGACTTCGGCGTACCGCTGTATGACGAACTGATCCTGGTCGCACATAAGGACAAGCTGAAGGACGACCGCCTGATGCGCCTGCTCGACGCACTGGAGGAAGCCGTCGCCCTGATGCACAACGAGCCGCAGAAAAGCTGGCAGGCCTTCATCAAGGAGAGCAAGAGCCTGGACGATGAGCTCAACCGCCGTGCCTGGGCGGCCACCCTGCCGCGCTTTGCCCAGGCACCACGCGCCCTGGATGGCCGGCGCTACAGCCGCTTCGCTGACTACCTTGTTAAACAGGGCCTGATCCCGAAAGCCCTGCCTGTTGCTGATTATGCCATCGAGATGCGCTAGGCGTTATACGCAAGGGCTGGCCAAAACCCGCAAAAACTGTGCTAGGATTGGGCAGTGGCGTCAGGGAGGCAGCAATGCAGCGACCGGATTACGCCAAGCTTGATCCGCAGTTCGCCAGAATGCGCGACTATCTTGCCGGGATCGCACCGCCGGGAAAGCTGCCCGGTCGGCAGCATGTCGATCCGCTGGCCATTCGTGCCATGCTGGCGTTCACCAATCTCGTCGATGTGATCCGTGAAGATGGCAAACTGCGTTTCCGCTTTCGCCTGATCGGCACGGTGCAGAGCACGGCGGCTGGCCGCGAAATCAGCGGCCGGTATCTGGAAGATGCCGTCCTGCCGGAATTTGCCGACCGCATCCGCGCCAACATGACCGCTGTGGTGGAACAGGGCCTGCCGATCTATGACCGCTTTGGCATGCCGCATCCGGATCGTGATTTCATCGATACCGAACGGATTTATTTCCCCCTCGCCCGGGATGGAAAAACCGTCGACATGCTGCTGATCCTCAATGGCTACCCTGACGAAGCCGAGAAGCGTGCGGCGAGCGGCGCATCGGAAGGCCGGCCACCGCAGTTGCGCGCCACTCCGCAGCCGCCGGGCCACACAAAACCCTTATAGCCAGAAGCTGGCCGGAAAAATGAAAACGCCGGCGGAGTAATCCGCCGGCGCTGCCTGATCGGCTGATGCCACCCGATCCGCAGGATCACTCCATGCGGATTTCGGCAACCTGCGGGCCCTTGGGCCCCTGACCGATACGCACCCGGACCGACTGGCCGGGCTGCAGTTCATTGATGCCTTCGCGGCGCAGCACTTCCATATGGACGAAGATGTCCTGCTGGCCATCGCCGCGCGACACAAAGCCATAACCCTTTACGGCGTTGAACCATTTGACCTTGGCCTCGAAGAAATCGCCCTGGGCCACCACCGAGGGGAAACGGGGTGCGCCACCGGCGGCGCCGCGATCACCGAAGCCACCGCGATCGCCAAAGCCGCCACGGCTGCCACGATCGCCGAAACCACCGCGGTCACCAAAGTCGCCACCGCCGAAACGGGGCGGACGGGGCGGACGTGGGCCGCGGTCACCGAAGCCGCCGCCGGGTCCGCCGGAAGACGGTTGTGCTGTGCTGGTATCTACGGAAAGAACGCGTACGGCCTGCATACCCTTGGGTCGCTTGGCAACCTCAAGGAACAATGTCGAGCCTTCTTCGATGCTTTCGTAACCGGCCTGCCGCAGGCAGGAGAGGTGAAGAAATATGTCTCCGGAATTGTCGTCAGGACTGACGAAACCAAAGCCTTTGACTGCGTTGAACCACTTGACCTTGCCGGAAATCTTGACGATCTCGGCGTCGCCGAAGCCCCCTTGATCCACTCTTTTAGTCCTTCATTAGCCCCACTACGCAACGAACCGTAACACCTTTTGCGGGCGGTGCCAAAACGATTCTAACAAGGCTTGCGGAGGGTTAGGCCCCGATCAGCCCTAGAGCGTGGGGCCTTCGACGCGACGTTTCGGGCGCCATCGGGTGACCGATCGGCCGTCGGCGGTGAACCGCACTTCCTGACTGTCCGGCGGTGCGGCGCGCAGGTGGCCGGCAGCCTCCTGGACTGATGCCGTCTTGGGCGCGGCCTGCTGTTGTCCGGGCTTGGCCGGCTGTGCTGTCCGCACCGCGCGGGTCAGCGGATGAGCGGCGTCGATGGCATGTTCGGCGATCTTGGCCCGCACCGCCTCTTCGAATGGCGGCAGGACAACCGGAGGCGCCGGCGCACGGCGAGCACCCGGGGCGGCAGGATGGCTCACGGACCGAACGGTGGCGGGTTTCGGGCTGGCACGATGCAAGCCGACGGAGATTTCACTGCCGGGGCCATTCTCCTGCGCCTTGCGCCAGGCCGGGTCGCCCACCACCAGCTTGTGCAACGCAACCGCCGGCAGTACGCCGAAGCGCTTCCAGAATCCCTCAAGGAAGGCCTCGGAGGTCTCGCTCAGGGAGGGGCTCCAGGGGTTTTCGATGCCGGCCTGGAACACCAGGTCCAGCGTCGGCTCGATCGGGCCGTCATCGCCCACCAGGAAGGTGGCGGGCATCAGCTTGGCGCCCTCGCGGGCAATGGCATAATGGGCCTGGGCCAGGTACAGCAGCCACCGCAGCTTGGGCAGCGACATGGTGATGCGCTCGGTGGCGGCACGCTCAAGCAGCCAGAAACTTACATCGATGCCGGAACGCGTCGCGGGAACCATAGCACGCCTATCCTTGCACTGGACCTGAACCTAGTTATGTCCACCCTAGGCGGCTAATCTTAACAGCCCGTGAATCGATTTTCCCAGTTATTTACTGTTTTGATTTTGGAGGTTTGTCATGGAACTGACCGGCGAACAGATCATCCCCGCCCCGCGTCAGGCGGTCTGGGATGCCCTCTACGACCCTGAAATCCTGCGCCAGTGCATTGCCGGCTGCGAAAGCATCACCAAGACCTCGGATACCGACTTCGAAGCCACCGTTCAGGTCAAGGTCGGCCCCGTGAAAGCCCGGTTCAAGGGTAAGGTCTCCCTGGGCGACCTCGATCCGCCCAACAGCTGCACCATCTCGGGCGAGGCCCAGGGCGGCGTTGCGGCCGGTTTTGGCAAAGGCAATGCAAAAGTGCAGCTGACCGATGCTGACGCCGGGGCCACCCGCCTCACCTATGCCGTGAATGCCCAGGTGGGCGGCAAGCTGGCCCAGATCGGCGCCCGCCTGATCGATGGTGTCGCCGCGAAAATGGCCGAGGACTTCTTCGCCAAGTTCAACCAGCTGGTCGGTACGCCGTATAACGTAGCGGCAACACAGGATGGCGGCGCTGCCGTTGAGCCCAGTGCTGCCGCTGCATCACCGTCTGCTGCAGCGCAACCAACGCCGGCAGTAACTGGCGGGATACCAAGCTGGCTATGGATCACGGGCCTGATCGTGATCGTATGCGCAGCTACAGTCCTGATCCTGCGCAGCTGAGATCATTCCGCAGTTTGCAACTTGACGCCCCTCGCGCCTTGCGCCCAAAGTCTGTCCAGGTGAAGCGCGCGATATGCCCCACATTGAATCCGCGCTCCA
>NZ_CALRUC010000146.1:0-9259 GCF_943371255.1 Ferrovibrio terrae
TTACGTGATCGCCACCGGCTTTCGCGGCTAAATAGCCTGAATTCCTGCGTTTATTGAGGCTGGACCGCGCCGGAAAGACGGTCTATATCCTCCGCGGCAAGGATACCTTCCTCCCAGTCAGGAGCCGCCTTGCCAATGACCGCGCCGGAACTTTCCGAGCCCGCGGTGGACCCGGCATACCTTGCCGCCACCCCCTACATCGACAGCGATCATGCGGCCGTGCGCGCCCTGGCGCGCGAGGCAGTCGGGGATGAGACGGAAACCAAGGCCAAGGCGATCCGGCTCTATTACGCCGTGCGCGACCGTTTCCTCTACGATCCCTACAGCGTCGAAGTCAGCCCGGACGGCATGCGGGCGTCCGGGGTGATCGAGCGCGGCAAGGGCTTCTGCGTCAACAAGGCGATCCTGCTGGCCGCCGTGGCCCGTGCCGAGGGCATTCCGTCACGGATCGGCCTGGCCGATGTGAAGAATCATCTTGCCACCGCGCGCCTGCGGTCCCAGATGGGCACGGATGTCTTTTACTATCACGGCTTCACCGAGCTGTTCCTCGACGGCAAATGGGTCAAGGCCACCCCGGCCTTCAACCTGGAACTCTGCGAGAAATTCCGCGTGCTGCCGCTCGACTTCGATGGCGAGACGGACTCGGTGTTCCATCCCTTCGATGCCGACAACCGCCGCCATATGGAATATGTCGCCGATCGCGGCAGCTTCGCCGACATGCCGTTCGGCGAATGGCGCGATGCCATGCTGAAACACTATCCCTATCTGATGACCGAGAAGCGTGCGGGGGGCGATTTTGCCGCCGAAGCCGCCGCTGAAGCCAATAAACCCCAGAATAAAAACGCGTAAGGAGCCACCCGATGCAGTTTCGTGAAGCCTATACATTCGATGACGTTCTGCTCGAGCCGGCAGCCTCCAGCGTGCTGCCCACCGAAGTCGATACCCGCACGCGCATCACCCGCAGCATCGAACTCGGCATCCCGCTGATCTCGGCGGCGATGGACACCGTCACCGAAGCCAAGATGGCGATTGCCATGGCCCAGGCCGGCGCCATCGGCGTGCTGCACAAGAACATGACGATCGAGGAACAGGCCCGCGAAGTCATTGCAGTAAAGAAGTTTGAATCCGGCATGGTGGTCAATCCGCTGACCATCGAGCCGAATGCGACGCTGGCCGATGCGCTGGCGCTGATGGAGCGTTACGGCATCCACGGCATCCCGGTCACCGAAGGCCATGGCGGCAAGCTGGTCGGCATCCTGACCAACCGCGATGTGCGCTTTGCCACCAACATGCAGCAGCCGGTGCATGAACTGATGACCAAGAGCCCGCTGATCACCGTGCGTGAGGGCGTCTCCAGCGGCGAGGCCAAGCGCCTGCTGCACCAGCATCGCATCGAGAAGCTGGTGGTGGTGGACGAGGCTTATCATTGCGTCGGCCTGATCACGGTGAAGGATATCGAAAAGGCCCGCCTGCATCCCAATGCCAGCAAGGACGAGCAGGGCCGCCTGCGCTGTGCCGCTGCCGTTTCCACCGGCGCCGATGGCCTGGAACGCGCCCAGGCGCTGATCGATGCCGGCGTGGATATCGTGATCGTCGATACCGCGCATGGCCATTCCAGCCGCGTGCTGGAAACCATCACCGCGATCAAGAAGCGCTCCAATCTCACCCAGGTGATCGGCGGCAATGTCGCCACCGCCGAAGGCACCAAGGCGCTGATCGATGCCGGCGTCGATGCCGTCAAGGTCGGTATCGGCCCGGGTTCGATCTGCACCACGCGCATCGTCGCCGGTGTCGGCGTGCCGCAGCTCACCGCGGTTGCCGATGCGGTGTCGGTCGCCAACAAGGCCGGCGTGCCGGTGATCGCCGATGGCGGCATCAAGTTCTCCGGCGATCTGGCCAAGGCGATTGCCGCCGGCGCCAGCGCCTGCATGATCGGCTCGCTGCTGGCCGGTACCGACGAGGCACCCGGCGAGGTGTTCCTCTACCAGGGCCGTTCGTACAAATCCTATCGCGGCATGGGCTCGCTGGGCGCCATGGGCCGCGGCTCGGCCGACCGCTACTTCCAGCAGGAAGTCGGCGACAAGCTGAAGCTGGTGCCCGAAGGCATCGAGGGTCGCGTCGCCTACAAGGGTCCGGTCGGCACCATCCTGCACCAGCTGGTCGGTGGCCTGCGCGCCGCCATGGGCTATACCGGCAATGCGACGCTGGAAGAGATGCGCAGCAACTGCCGCTTCCTCCGCATCACCTCGGCCGGCCTGCGCGAAAGCCATGTGCATGATGTGGCGATCACCCGTGAAGCGCCGAATTACCGGCAGGAGGGCTGAGGTCGCATGACCCCTGCGGCGCGGCTCGCCGCCAGCATCGAGATCATCACCGAAATCCTGGAACGCGCCGCTGCCGCCGACCGTGTGGTCACCGAATGGCAGCGGCGCAGCCGTTTTGCCGGGGCCAAGGATCGCCGCGCGGTAAGCGAAACCGTCTATGCCGTGCTGCGCGAGCAGGGCATGCGGCGCTGGCGCGTCGAAGCCGCCGGTGCCGCATTGACGCCGCGCCTGCTGGTGTTTGCCGATGCCGCCACGCCGCTGCATGTGTGGCAAGAGCTTTGCGCAGCGGGCGGCTATGGTCCGCCGCCGCTGGATGACACCGAGATCGCAGCACTGTCGAAACTGCCCAGCGACGAGGACGCGCCGCTCTGGGCCCGTGCCAACCTGCCGCCCAGCGTGGCCGAGATGGTGCAGGCCACCTTCGGCGTGCATACCGAGATGGAACTCGCCGCGCTGAACGGTCGCGCGCCGCTGGACATCCGGGTGAATACCCTGCAGGCGAACCGCGAGACCGTGCTGGAGCAGCTGCGCGCCGATGGCATTGCGGCGGCTGCGACGCCGCTTTCGCCGATTGGGATACGCATTCCGGATCGCGTGCGGCTCGACATGAATTCGCTGTATCGCGACGGCCTGATCGAACCGCAGGATGAAGCTGCCCAGCTGGCCGGCCTGCTGGTCGATGCGAAACCTGATGAAACCGTGGTCGATCTCTGCGCCGGCGCCGGCGGCAAGACGCTGTTATTGGCGGCCTGCATGCGCAATCAGGGCGTGTTGCATGCCTGTGACAACGATCAGCGCCGGCTGGCCCGGCTGGTGCCGCGGCTGGAACGCGCCGGGGCTCGCAACATTGTGATCCGCGATGCCGATGCGATGCCGGCACTGCTGAATGAACTGGAAGGCAAGGCCGATCGCGTGCTGCTGGATGTGCCCTGTTCGGGCAGCGGCACCTGGCGCCGCAATCCCGAAGCCCGCTGGCGCTATGATCCTGCAAGCCTCGACGAGGTGTTGCGGCGCCAGCGCGGGCTGCTTGAGGATGGTGCGCGGCTGGTGCGGCCGGGCGGGCGACTGGTGTATGCGACCTGCTCGATCCTGCCGGCCGAGAATGGCGACCAGGCCGACTGGTTCCTGACGCATCACGCGGAGTTTACGGCATTGCCTCTGGCCGAGGCGTGGCCGGCGGGTGTAACCGATCAGCGTATCCGGTCCGGCGACCGCCTGATCCTCACACCCTACCGGCATGGCACCGACGGCTTTTTCGCCGCCGCCTTCCGGAGACAGGCATGAGCCGGCCGGCACCCTATAACGAGGAGTGTGCTAATGTTGCGTCTCTCTGCCGTCCTCACCCTGTGCCTCACTCTTCTGATGCTGGGCATGGCGCCCGCCATGGCTGCCGGCGGCAGCGATCCGACGCCGGCGGCCAAGCCGGTCGATCCGAATTTCACCGAGGGCAAGAAGGCCATCGACGCCAAGGACTGGGCGAAAGCGATTCCGCTGTTCGAGCAGGTGGTGGCCAAGGATGCCCAGAATGCCGATGCCTTCAACTGGCTGGGCTATGCCTTCCGCAACCAGGGCAACTACGACCAGTCCTTTGCGCATTACACCAAGGCGCTGGCAATCCAGCCGGGCCATCGCGGCGCCCACGAATATATCGGCGAGGCCTATCTCAAGGTGAACAACCTGCAGAAGGCGGAAGAGCACCTCAAGCGGCTCGACAGCATCTGCACCTTCGGCTGCGCCGAATATACCGAGCTGAAGGGCAAGATCGCCGCCTACAAGGCCGCCAAGCCGAGCTGAGTGTCGCGGGCCGTTCCGGCCCGGTTTTTCCCGGTTCCGGGGTCGCCACCGCCTTGCCGGAGGGTGGCCCCGGAAGGCCGGTCCGGCCTATACTGGCGGGCATCCGAGGAGCCAAATCCAGGGAGCCCGTCATGGCCGCATCGCCGCGTTTTTCCCATCGTTTCCTTGCCGTTTTCGCCCTGCTGACCGGACTGGCTTTTGCCATTCCGGCGCCGGCCGTTTTCGCCATGGGCAGCAACGATCCCTCCGCCGGCATGCCCAAGGTGGCCGATCCCAATTTCGCTGAAGGCCGCAAGGCGATCGATGCCAAGGACTGGCCGAAAGCCATCGAGCTGTTTTCCCTAGTGGTGGCCAAGAACGACAAGAATGCCGATGCCTTCAACTGGCTCGGCTATGCCCAGCGCAACCAGGGCGACTATGACAAGGCCTTTGCCGCCTATGGCAAGGCACTGACCATCGATCCGCGCCACAAGGGCGCCCATGAATATATCGGCGAGGCCTATCTGAAGGTGAACAATGTCGAGAAGGCGGAGGAACACCTCAAGCGCCTCGACAGCATCTGCACCTTCGGCTGTGCCGAGCTGACCGAACTGAAAACCAAGATCGCCGCCTACAAAGCGGCCAAGCCGAGCTGACCAGCCGGCCTTTCTGCAGCACAGGAGTTTAAAAACGCCGATGGCGGAGCGCATTCTTATTATCGATTTCGGATCGCAGGTCACCCAGCTGATTGCCCGCCGCGTGCGCGAGGCCGGCGTGTATTGCGAGATCGTGCCGTTCCAGAAGGCGGAAGGGGCGCTGGTGATCGACAGCGACCACGGCAGGCTGAAGGGCATCATCTTCTCCGGCGGCCCGGCCTCCACCACGGAAGAATTCTCGCCGCGCGCGCCGCAGAAAGCATTCGAGCTCGGCCTGCCGATCTTCGGCATCTGCTATGGCGAACAGACCATCTGCATGCAGCAGGGCGGCAGTGTCGAGACCGGCCATCACCGCGAATTCGGCCGTGCCTTCCTCGAGATCAAGGACGATTGCGGCCTGTTCGACGGCGTGTGGCGCAAGGGCGAGAAGCACCAGGTCTGGATGAGCCACGGCGACAAGATCACCAAAATCCCCGATGGCTTCCGAGCCGTCGGCATCAGCGACGGCTCGCCCTATGCCGCCATCGCCAATGACGAGCGCAAGATCTACGCCGTGCAGTTCCACCCCGAGGTGATGCACACGCTGGATGGCGCCAAGCTGCTGCACAACTTCGTGCGCAAGGTGGCGGGCTGCAGCGGCGAATGGACCATGAAGGGCTTCCGCGCCGAAGCCATTGCCAAGATCCGCGAACAGGTCGGCAAGGGAAGGGTGATCTGCGGCCTCTCCGGCGGTGTGGATTCATCGGTCGCCGCCGTGCTGATCCATGAGGCCATCGGCGACCAGCTCACCTGCGTGTTCGTCGATCACGGCCTGCTGCGCAAGGGCGAGGCCGAAGAGGTCGTCCGCCTGTTCCGCGACCATTACAACATCCCGCTGATCCACAATGATGCGTCTGAGCTGTTCCTCGGCAAGCTGGCCGGCGTCAGCGACCCGGAAACCAAGCGCAAGACCATCGGCGGTTTGTTCATCGATGTGTTCGAAGCCGAGGCGAAAAAGATCGGCGGCGCGCAGTTCCTCGCCCAGGGCACGCTGTACCCGGACGTGATCGAGAGCATCAGCTTCTCGGGCGGGCCGAGCGTCACCATCAAGTCGCATCACAATGTCGGCGGCCTGCCGGCCCGCATGAACATGCAGCTGGTCGAACCCTTGCGCGAATTGTTCAAGGACGAGGTGCGCATGCTGGGCCGCGAGCTTGGCCTGCCGGAATCGCTCGTCGGCCGGCATCCCTTCCCGGGGCCGGGCCTCGCCATCCGCATCCCGGGCGACATTACAAAAGAAAAGCTCGACCTGCTGCGCGAGGTCGATGCGGTCTATCTCGACGAGATCCGCCGCTCGGGCCTGTACGACCAGATCTGGCAGGCCTTTGCCGTGCTGCTGCCGGTGCGCACGGTGGGCGTGATGGGCGACGGCCGCACCTACGATCAGGCTTGTGCCCTGCGCGCGGTGACCTCCACCGACGGCATGACGGCGGATTACTTCCCGTTCCCGCATGATTTCCTCGGCCGCGTCGCCACCCGCATCATCAACGAGGTGCGCGGTATCAACCGCGTGACCTATGACATCACGTCGAAGCCGCCCGGCACCATTGAGTGGGAATGAGCGGTTCCGAAATTTTGAGTTAGTGCAGACCCCATGATTCGCCTCGATAACGTCAGCAAGCAGCACGGCCACCAGATCCTGTTCATCGATGCCTCGATGGGCCTCCAGAAAGGCGAGAAGGCGGGGCTGGTCGGGCCGAACGGCGCCGGCAAGTCGACGCTGTTCCGCATGATCGTCGGCGAGGAAAAGCCCGACGATGGTCAGGTGGCGATCGATACCGGCATGACGATTGGCTACTTCAACCAGGATGTCGGCGAGATGTCGGGCCAGTCTGCTGTCGCCGCCGTGATGGATGGCGTCGGGCCGGTCAGCGCGCTGGCCGCCGAAATGGCGCAGCTGGAAGCCGCGATGGTCGATCCGGACCAGGCCGACAACATGGAGGCCATCATCGAGCGCTATGGCGAGGTGCAGGGCCGGTTCCAGGAGCTGGATGGCTATGCGCTGGAGGCGAAGGCGCGCGAGGTGCTGGCGGGCCTGAGCTTCAGCCAGGAGCGCATGGATGGCGATGTGGGCCTGCTGTCAGGCGGCTGGAAGATGCGCGTGGCGCTCGCCCGTATTCTGCTGATGCGCCCCGATGGCATGCTGCTCGACGAGCCGAGCAACCATCTCGATCTCGAAAGCCTGATCTGGCTCGAAGCCTTCCTCAAGAATTACGACGGCGCGCTGCTGATGACCTCGCATGACCGCGAGTTCATGAACCGCATCGTCGGCAAGATCGTCGAGATCGACGGTGGGTCGCTCACCACCTATTCCGGCAATTACGATTTCTACGACCAGCAGCGGGCGCTGAACGAGAAACAGCGCCAGGCGCAGTTCGAGCGCCAGCAGGCCATGCTGGCCAAGGAGATCAAGTTCATCGAGCGCTTCAAGGCGCGCGCCTCGCATGCCGCCCAGGTGCAGAGCCGGGTGAAGAAGCTCGACAAGATCGAACGCGTCGAGCCGCCGCGGCGGCGTCAGGCGGTGCAGTTTGAATTCCGTGTCCCGCCGCGCTCGGGCGAAGACGTGGCGAGCTTCAGGGATGTTCACAAGGGCTATGGCAGCCAGCCGATCTATGCCGGGCTCGATTTCCAGGTGCGGCGCAAGGAGCGCTGGTGCGTGCTGGGCGCCAACGGCGCGGGGAAATCCACCCTGCTCAAGCTGGTGGCCGGCGATACCAAACCCGACCAGGGCACTGTCTCGCTGGGCAGCAGTGTGAAGATGGGCTATTTCGCCCAGCACTCGATGGATCTGCTGGATGGCGAGGACACGATTTTCGAATCGCTCGACAAGTCCTTCCCGCAGGCCGGGCAACCGGCGCTGCGCACGCTGGCCGGCTGCTTCGGTTTCTCCGGCGACGATATCGAGAAGACCTGCCGGGTGCTGTCGGGCGGCGAGAAGGCGCGTCTGGTGATGGCCAAGATGCTGTACGACCCGCCGAACTTCCTGGTGCTGGATGAGCCGACCAACCATCTCGACATGGCGACCAAGGAGATGCTGGTTACGGCGCTGGCGGATTTCGAGGGCACCATGCTGTTCGTGTCGCATGACCGCCATTTCCTCGCCGCCCTTTCAAACCGCGTGCTGGAGCTGACGCCCGAAGGCGTGCATCAGTTCGGCGGCGGCTATACCGAATATGTGACACGCACGGGCCAGGAAGCCCCGGGGCTGCATCCGGGCGGTTAACCGGACTCATTGACGTGGGTGGTGTCAGCCGCGTGACCTGTGCCGGTTCTGCGCCTCAATACTTCTGCGGCACGTAAAGCTCCGCCGGCAGCGTGCGGCGTTCGTAATTCGGATCGAATTTCCGCTCGGGCAGCGTGATATCTTCGTGCGGCACTTCCTCGTAGGGCAGCACCGAAAGCAGGTGTGAGATCAGATTGAGGCGTGCCCGCTTCTTGTCGTTGCCTTCCACAATATGCCAGGGCGCCTCGGGGATGCTGGTGCGCGCGAACATATCTTCCTTGGCCTTGGTATACTGTTCCCACCGCACGCGGGACTCCAAGTCCATCGGCGAGAGCTTCCACTGCTTGACCGGATCGTGAATGCGCATCAGGAAGCGCAGCTGCTGTTCTTCATCGGTGATCGAGAACCAGTATTTCACCAGGATAATACCGGATCGCACCAGCATGCGCTCGAATTCCGGCACGTCGCGGAAGAAGTCCTCAACCTGAGTCTCATCGGCGAAACCCATGACGCGTTCCACGCCGGCGCGGTTGTACCAGCTGCGGTCAAACAGCACGATCTCGCCAGCAGCCGGCAGGTGCGGCACGTAGCGCTGGAAATACCACTGGGTTTTCTCGCGATCGGACGGCGCGGGCAGCGCCACGACCCGGGCAGTGCGCGGATTGACGCGCTGGATGATGCGCTTGATGGCGCCACCCTTGCCGGCACTGTCGCGGCCCTCGAACAGGATCACCATTTTGAGACCCTTGTAATGCACCCAGTCCTGCAGCTTCACCAGCTCGCTCTGCAGCCGCAGGAGTTCCGTGAAATAAGTGTTGCGGTCGATGGTGCTCTTCTTGCGCGTCTTGAGCAGCGCACGCAGTTCCGGCGGAATGCGGATGTCATCGATCGCCTGCTCGAGTTCCTCGTCCAGGTCGTCCTCGAGTTCGATCTCCAGCCAACTGCGGATTTCGGTCGGTTCAGTCATGGGGGCTCCTGTTGCTGGCCACACGGTTACCCGTAAGATTTGACAATCTGGTGACCGTGGTGTGGCAGACTGGGCAGGCCCGGTCGTTTTTTTAGCGCCCAGTCGCCGAATGGCGCACGCTAGGCCGGAGGCTGAACCGACAGGGCTCGCAAAAAAATCTGCGCGCCCTGCGGAAGTCGGCTCAGTCCTGCTTCGGCACCCTTGCCACCACCTTGATCTCGAAATCGAAGCCGGCGAGCCAGGTCACGCCCAGCGCCGTCCAGGTCGGCCAGGGCGC
>NZ_CALRUC010000147.1:0-9228 GCF_943371255.1 Ferrovibrio terrae
GCCTGGTTGTTCAGGGTCTGCGCCGCCGCCGTGCTTTCTTCCACCAGGGCCGCATTGCGCTGGGTCATCTCGTCCATGCTGCCGACGGCGGTGTTGATCTGGTCGAGGCCGGTGGCCTGCTCGCGGCTGGCGGCCGCGATCTCGGCCACGATGTCGCTCACCTTCTTGATCGCGCTGACGATCTCGGTGAGCGAACCGCCGGTCTGGTTCACCAATGCAGCACCGGTCTTGACCTGCGCATTCGAGTCCGTGATCAGCGCCTTGATGTCCTTCGAGGCATTGGCCGAACGCTGGGCCAGGGCGCGCACTTCCTGCGCCACCACGGCAAAGCCCTTGCCGGCTTCGCCGGCTCTCGCTGCCTCAACGCTCGCGTTGAGGGCGAGCAGGTTGGTCTGGAAGGCGATTTCGTCGATCAGGCCGACGATGTCGGAGATCTTCTGCGCGCTGCCTTCGATCCGGCTGACCGCGGCCACCGCATCGGCGACGACGCTGCCGCCCTTCTCCGCCGTGTCGCGCGCCGCGACCGCAAGCTGGTTGGCGGCCTGGGCATTATCGGCATTCTGCTTCACGGTGGTGGTGACTTCATGCATCGAGGCCGCGGTTTCCTCGATGGCGGCGGCCTGGGCTTCGGTGCGCTGCGCCAGATCCTGGCTGCTGTCGGTGATCTCGCCGGCGGCCGTCTTGACCGACAGCGTGGTCGTGGTCAGTCGCCCGGCAAATTCGCGCAGCCGCTCGGCCATGCCATTGGCGCTGGATTTCAACTGGCCGAATACACCGTGATACTCACCACGCACACTGCGGGTCACATCGCCTTCGGCCATGGCGCCCATGACCTCGGCCAGTTCACCGGCCATGGTCTGCAGCGTCGCCGCCAGCCGGTTCAGTTCCTGGCTGGTCGAAAGGAAGAAGCCGTCCTTGCCGCTTTCGCTGATGCGGCCGGCCAGATCGCCGCCGGCGACCTTGTTGACCAGGGCGGCGATTTCCTCGCCTGCGGCTTTTTCGCGGGCCTCGCGTTCGGCGCGACGCCGTTCGGCCTCTTCACGCTGTTCGGCAATCTGGGCTTCCGCCTCTTCGCGGGCAATCATGCTGTCCTTGAACACCTGCACCGCCTTGGCCATCTCGCCGATCTCGTCGCGGCGTTCGCTGCCAGTGATGGTGATGCCGGTATTGCCGGTGGCCAGCGTGTTCATCACGCCGGTGATGCGGCCGATCGGCCGGGTCAGGGTGGCGATGACGATATAGAGCGCCAGCATCACGGATATGGTGATGGCCGCCACCGTGATGGTGATCAGCAAGGGGCGTTGAGTGTTGTAATACTCCGTCAGGCCGTTGCTGACCTCGATCACGCGCTCGGCATTGCGCTTGGTTACACCGTCGATCAAACGGTTGACCGCCTGCCGGTTCGAGCGGTTGGCGTCGTTATCGCCGTATTCACGCGCCTGCTTGGTATCGACATCGGTGCCGAGCCGCGCCAGTTCGCGGCGGAACTGGATGAACTGGTTGATCTGGGCAATGAACTGCTTGGCTTCATCGCCGGCGGCCGCCTGCGGCCCGATCAGCGCCGTCCAGTCCTTGAGCACAGTTTCAATTTCGGTGGTGAAGCGCATGATGCCGGCCGCAAAGGGTTTGGCGGCGGCGGTGTCGGCCGACATGTAGACGCCGCGTGAGTCCATCACCACGGCATAGACCAGCGCATTCAGCCGCTCGCCATACTGGGTCTGCTTGGCGATGCTCTCCATCACATTGGTCTGCCGCTCGAAGCGGTCGAGCGAAACGACGCCCATCGTGCCGATTGCCGCAGCGGCAACGGCCAGCAGCGCAACGACCGCGAGTACCCTCGGCCCGATTTTCAGAGTGGATGCAAATGACATTCTGCCCTCCCACGAATCTAAGCTTGCCGTGACCTACCGTTGCATTGATACACAACAGATTGATCTTGCTTAGGTTACCAATCATACACCTGTGGGAAGTCTGGCCGCACGCCGCGATTTTACCACCGCACAAAACTTGCGCCGTACACGTTTTAGTTTAATTGCATACTGATGATCTGTTCAAAGCCCGATTCTGGAGACCGGCCGCACAGGGATGGTCTCAGAACTCCTGCCAGTCGTCATCGCCAGCCGGTTTTGCCGGCGCTGGCTTGGACGCAGGCGCAACCGGCTTGGGCTCCGGTTTCGCCGCCGGCGCCTTGGGCGTGGCTGCTGCTGCGGGCTTTGGCGCGGCGGTTACCGGCGCCGAAACGGCAGGTTTGGGTGCCGGCCGGGCGGCCGGCGCGGCCTGTGCGACAGCGGCTGGCTGGTTGCCGAGCTTGAAGAAGCGCACCAGCGTGGCCAATTCCGATGCCTGGTTGGCGAGCGCCTGGGCAGAGGCGGATGTCTGCTCCACCAGCGCACCATTGCGCTGGGTCATTTCATCCATGCTGCCCACGGCCGTGTTGACCTGATCCAGCCCGGTGGCCTGCTCACGGGATGCGGCGGCGATCTCGGCGACGATATCCGACACCTTCTTGATCGCACTGACGATCTCGCTGAGCGAAGCGCCGGTCTGGTTGACCAGCGCCGCACCGGTCTTGACCTGGGCATTGGAAGCACTGATCAGCGCCTTGATATCCTTCGACGCATTGGCCGAACGCTGCGCCAGGGCACGGACCTCCTGCGCCACCACGGCAAAACCCTTGCCGGCATCGCCGGCACGGGCGGCCTCGACACTCGCATTCAGCGCCAGCAGATTGGTCTGGAACGCGATCTCGTCGATCAGGCCGACAATATCGCTGATCTTCTGCGCGCTCTCTTCGATCTGCGTGACCGCGGCCACCGCATCGCCAACCACAGCACCGCCCTTTTCCGCCGTGTCACGGGCAGCGGTCGCCAGCTGGTTGGCGGCCTGGGCATTGTCGGCATTGTGCCGCACCGTGGTGGTGATTTCGTGCATCGAGGCAGCGGTTTCCTCGATCGAAGCGGCCTGCGATTCCGTGCGGCTGGCCAGATCCTGGCTGCCGCTGGAAATCTCGGCCGAGGCGGTTTTCACCGCTTCGGCATTCTCTGCCAGTCGCATGGCGAAATCGCGCAGGCGCTCGGCCATGCCGTTGGCGCTATCCTTCAAACGGCCGAACACACCATGATAATCGCCGCCGACCCGCTTGGTCAGATCACCGCCGCTCAGCGCCCCGGTCACCTCAGCCAATTGGCCGGTCACCGCATTGGTGCGGGCAATCATATCATTGACTGACTGACCGACGCGCTGCATCACGCCGCTGAGCCCATTCAGTTCAACACGGCGGGACAGGTCGCCTTCGGCAGCGGCGGCCACGACCTGGCCGATAGCCTGCTCGAAACGCTGCTCCTGCGCTTCCCGCTCGGCGGCGAAGCGCACCCTTTCCTCATCTTGCTGGCGTTCAAGGACGATCTTCTCTTCGGCATTGCGCTTGAACACCGCAACAGCACGCGCCATCTCTCCGACTTCATCGTGCCTTTCCTGATACGGCAACGCCACAGACAGGTCACCGCCAGACAGGCGGTTCATCATCCCGGTGATGGTATCGATCGGACGTGAAATATTGCGGCCAATCAGCCATGCCATAAGAATACCTATCAGCAGAGCGACAACACCCGCACCGAAGGCAATCAACTGGGCCCGGTTGACCGTCGAGACGTAGTCGCTGCTGTCTATGGCGATTACGACAGAACCGAATGGCTTGTCGGAATAATCCCGCACGGCGCCAACCAGCACCGTACGCGGGCCCGCTGCAGTAATGGCCCGTCGCACCACGGTTTCGCCTTTCAGGGCGGCCTGGAGATCGTCGGGCTGCGTCAGCGCAGCATCCTCGAATGTGCCGGCAAAGCGTTTCATGCCATCCTTGTCCTGTACGAACAGGGCGACATCGGCGCCATAACGCTTTTTGAAACTGTCGAAGAAGAACTGACCAAACGACATGCCGAACTCGAAGGAGCCGATATGCTTGCCTTCATGCATCACCGGCACGATGCCACGCACGCCAAGGCCATCAAGGCCAAATTCAAGCCCCTGCGTGGGCTTGCGGCTGTTGTTGGTGGCAACAACAGTGTGGCGGAAAGACGAGATATCGTCGCCGAAGCGATCCGGCCGATGCACGCGCAGGAAGGACGTTGCCGGCGGGGTATGGAACTGCATCTGCACGGCGCCGTGGTCGTCCTTGAGAGGCCGGAAGGCGGGTACAAAGAGCTTGGCCAGACGGTCGCGGTCGCCTTGTGCCATGGCGACCTGGGCATCGGGGATGTTTGCCACAAGCGTGCTGAGCGCTGTGGCCTTGGCAGCCTCCGCATGCACCGAGGCCATGACGTTTTCATAATAGCTCTGCAGCTCGCGCCGCTCGGCGCGGTCTACCAAGCCATCCATCACCAGTAGAGATGGAACCACCGATGCAATAACGGCCAAAATTGCGACAGCCGCAGCGCAAACAATCAAGCGACCTTGAAGTCGCAAGGATTTAAACATCGCGATATCAACCTTCGACTGTGTTTCCACTAAAACAAAAACACCCTTCGGCATTTCCTCCGAAGGGTGCGATGACCTGATAATTTAGCTGCCGATCAAGCCGCGGCAGCCGGCAGAGCGGGTACACCGCGGTTGAACAATCGATTGACGTCAATAAGAGCCACCATGCGCTCTTCATGGGTGGCGAGGGCACTGAGGAAGGTATGCTCTTCATCGGCGGCCGTGGCCGGCACCGGCTGCAGCGCCGAGGCATCCAGCGCCAGGATATCAGACACGGTATCGACCAGCAGGCCGACAGACTCGCTGCCGATCTCGACAACGATCACGACATTGGCGCTGGTCGGCTGGGTCACGCCGCCGCCGAGACGAACGCGCAGATCGAAAATCGGCACTACGGCACCGCGCAGATTGATCACACCGCGCACGAAGGGAGGCGTATTGGGCAATGGCGTCACATCGGTCCAGGCGCGAATTTCACGCACGCTGAGCAGATCGAGGCCGTAATTCTGGTCGCCAATGGTGAAGGTCAGCACTTCCTGGCTGCCGCCGGCAATCGCGCCCGCCTTGTCGGTGGTCGCGGGCACGGAAGAGGCGGAAACGGTGGCTGGCATTGACATGGCGCTCACACTTTCTGTTGTCGCACTGATTCTGTTGTCACACCGAACCTGTGCATTGGCTGCTGTCGTTCTGCGGCAGCGGCGTAGATAATCTGGTTAAAACGCCGTCCCCGGTAACAAAGGACGGCGCCTGCCCGGTGGGGGCTTACGCAAGGCTCATCCCTTCGGTGATCGGGACCGGCAACCGGCCTGACGCGCCTGCTGCTTCAGGGATATCGCACATAATGATTGTCAAATTTCCTGCTAAGCTGCAAACGGAATCGCCAAAAACCGCCAAGTGTTATCAAGACTTTAGCACTCGGCCAGGGCACCTCTACCAAAGCTAGTGGTTCGATCAGAATACCAACTCAACGAGTTGTGGCCCCCGAGTCTCTAACGCAGCGGCAAAAGCACGGCTGAAATCGCCCATTTCATCGACCCGCACGGCCGGAACGCCGTGGCCCTTGGCCAGGGCGACCCAATCCGGATCCGGGCGATCCAGCGTCAGCATGTCGATCGCCCGCGGGCCCGGATTGGCGGCGCCGACATTGGCCAGCTCGTTGCGCAGGATGGCGTAAGACCGGTTGGCGAAGATCACCATGGTCACGTTGAGCTGCTCGCGCGCCATCGTCCACAGCGCCTGCAGAGTGTAGAAGGCGCTGCCATCGCCGGTCAGGGCGACGATCTTGCGATCGGGTGCCGCAATCGCCGCGCCGATCGCCACCGGCAGGCTGTAGCCAATCGAACCGCCCATGTTGTTGAGCCAGTCATGCGGCCCGCAGGCTTCGGCCGCGGCAAAGATACCACGGCCCGAAGTGACGGATTCATCCACCACCACGGCATTGTCGGGCAGCAGGGCGGAAACCGCGGCAGCGATCTTCTCGAAATTCGGGGCACCGTCTGGCAGGGCGGGCCGCGCAAGGCCGGAATTGTAGGCCGGCACGCTTTTCGGCGCACCGACCGCATCAGCCAGGCGCTCCAGCGCATCGATCAGGTCGCCTTCGACATCAAGCACGGCGGTGATGTTGCAGCCATCGGGTGTCAGGATGCTGGGCTTGCCCGGATAGGCGAAGAAGGCCACCGGCCGCTTGGCGCCGACCAGCGCGATCTCCTGCACATCGGCCAGATACTTGAGCGCCAGATCGACCACGAAGGGAATGCGGCCCACGCTGGGCAGCCCGCCGCCGCGCTCAATGCGGGCACTGAAACCGTTATTCGACAGGCGGCAGCCGGTGGCCGCCGCGATGCGTGCTGCCAGCTGCAGGCCCTGCCGATGCAGCGCAATGCCGCCCAGGATCAGCATGCCCTTCGGACCGGCTTTTTTCAGCGCGGCAGCCGCCGCCTTGACCTGCGCCTCATCGGCCCTGGCGCGGGCCGGCACCGCGACCGGCTTCGCCTCGCCCTGCGGCGCATCGTTCCAGGCGGTGTCTGCCGGCAGGATCAGGCTGGCGATCTGGCCATTGTTGCTGCGGGCAGCAGCCACGGCCTGGGCACCCAGACCGGCAACCTCGCCCGCCGTATCGGCACGGCCGATCCAGTGCGAGACCGGGCGGGCGATGCCTTCGATATCGGCGGTGAGCGGCGCATCATATTGCAGGTGATGGGTGGCATGCTCGCCGATCACGTTGACCACACCCGAGCTGGCCTTGCGCGCATTGTGCAGATTGGCGACGCCATTGGCGAGGCCGGGGCCAAGATGCAGCAGCGTCGCCGCCGGATTGCCCGACAGGCGCCAGTAGCCGTCGGCAGCACCGGTCACCACGCCTTCAAACAGGCCGAGCACACAGCGCACACCGGGCACGCGATCCAGGGCCGCAACAAAATGCATTTCCGACGTGCCGGGATTGGCAAAACAGACATCAACGCCGGAGGAGACAAGCGTTCGGACCAGGCTTTCGGCGCCGTTCATGGAAAACTCCTGATGATAAAGCGGTTTAAACAGTCGCGATGGGAGAGGCTGGCGAGCCGACCGCGCCGGTCAGGCGCAGCGGCGGCGCCGTGAGCAGGAAGCGGTTACGCTTGTGCTCTTTCAGATAGGCGGCGAGTTCCGAGAGATACCACAGCTCGCCCAGCGGCACGCCGAGCTTGAACAGGCAATGCTCATGCAGCGGCAGCATGGCATGGCTGCCTTCCACAGCTTTGGCCGGCAGGCCTTCGACCGCATAATTGTCGGCAATCAGGCAGCTGACTTTGGAATCGGTGATCCAGTTGCGCAATCTGGCATCGCGACCATCCAGCACGGCGCAGGAATTCTCCAGCCGGTGATGATCGGGCTTGCGTCCCATGGACATCAGCACATCACCAAAACCGGTATAGAAGCAGAGCATGTCACCCTGCTCGACACTGACCTTCTGCTTTTCCATCGCCGTCATCAGCAGGTCATAACCGACCCAGGTACGCGCCTCGCCCACCTCGTCCTTCAGGTTGACCAGCACGCCACGGCCCTGCAGGCCATGCTTGGCGAAATTATGAATGCCAAGCGGCTCGGTGCCCTTGGACGGAAAGCGCTCCAACCGCGGTTCGCCGACGCCGCGATCCTCGACATCAGGAATATCGCTGCCGCCGCGCCAGCCGTTGTAGAAGACACGTTCCGGCTGGCCATCGCCATCGGCATCAAACATCGAGCCGATATGGGCGAAACTGTCCCATTGCGTGGAATACTGCAGATACAACAGGGCTGCGTCGTCGCTTGAAACGTCAGTCACTTTCGGATCGTACAACGACAGGGGCAGCGCCATGTTCGGCTTGCCCTCGCGCACCACGGCAAACAGCTGCGGCGGGAAGCGGCGCGGATTGAGCAGGTTGCCGCCGGGATATTCCAGCGGCAACGACAGACAGAAGGTGCGGCCATCACGCACTTCGGCGATGCCCTGCTTCACCTTCTCTGCCGTGATCCAGTTGACGCGGCCGATGCGGTCATCGGCGCCGAACTCGCCCCAGTTCGACCCTTCGGGCCGGTTCTTCCAGCGTTGCGTCATGCCAATGCCCTTAAATGTGTATGGCCGGCCAGGACAGAGCCTGAGCCGGCCATGATTGAAGGAAAATTGCCGTCAAAAAGATAGTGTCATCGCCGACTTCAGGCTGTCTTCATGGCGAAGACCGCAGCGACCTAAGCCGCCGCACGCTCGCGCATTGCGCCGACCGAGTAATTCTTCCAGCGCGCTTCAACCGCATCATGCAGGTCTTTCTGCTGGCCAAGCGCGAAGACGGTTTCGGCCACCAGGAACATCGGACCGATCAGCGCCTGCAGCAGGTTGTCGGCCAGCGCCGGGCGGCGCCCCTCGAAGACATGGCCGACCAGCTGGAACACCCAGCCGCCGACAAAAAAGCCGGCGAAAGCGATCCAGCCGGTGGTGGCGTCCATCATGGCGACCTGTTCAGCCAGCTGCAGCAGCCCGAAGGACAGCAGCATCATCAGGCTGCCGATGCGGCGATCGAGCCAGATGTAGAACATGCCGGTGGCGAACCACAGCAGGCTGGCCAGGGTGACGACAGTTTCACCGCCCCACAGCGAGAACAGCGTCACCCAGTGCAGCGGAATGAACAGGGCAAAGACGATGGCCGGAATGCCGACAAAATGCGTGGCGCGATTGCGCGCATCACGGTGATAGGCCGAATACATCGCCATCTGCTCGACGAAGAACGGGTTCATGGCGGTTTCCTCCATTTTTTATCGAGTCGCCGAGTCGCGTCCTGCGCCCGGAGAATCCCTTTGCTGTGGATAACCCTAACCACCCCTAAAGCATTGTCAATCGTGGTGTTTTCGAGCTTCCGCAAGGTCACCGGGAATATCATTGACTAATATATGGCGCCGCCTATTCTCGCGGCGTCGCAAGCAGTCTGGCGGGAGAGCCGTCCAGCCCGGGTTTCATACGGGCCGGACGCGCCGAAGGAGCAACCGCCCCGGAAACTCTCAGGCCAACGGACCGACCGGACTGGCGACACTCTGGAAAGCGGATCGGGAGTCCAACCCCGGTCCCACCGAAGGAGTAAGGAGACGCAAAGCTTCGCTTCTCCGAATCTCTCAGGTTCCCGGACAGAGGGGGCGAACGGCGAAACCATCCGCCGGTTCGACTCTGACTCTGTCTGCAAGGGAACCTCGCTTGGGCGATACGGCCGAAAATCTCAAAATCACGCCTCTCAATGCCCTGCACAAAGA
>NZ_CALRUC010000148.1:0-8880 GCF_943371255.1 Ferrovibrio terrae
GCCGCCGCCTTCTTCTTGCCCTTGCCGCCCTTCTTGGCGCGCGAGGCAATCGCCAGGATCGCCATGTCCATGGTCACGGCCTCGACCTCGGTGCCGCGCGGGATCGGCGCGTTGGTGGCGCCATGCTTGATGTAGGGACCATAGCGGCCGTCGATCACCTGGATCGCCTCGCCGTCATCGGGATGCTTGCCGATCTCGCGCAGCACCTTCAGTTCGGCACGCTGGCGCGGACCTTTGCGGCGCGCATCGGCCTCGGCGATCTTCTCGACGGCATGGTTGATGCCGATCTCGAGCGCTTCCATGGCGTCCTTCAGCTTGGTATAGGCGCCGTCATGCAGCAGATAGGGCCCGAAGCGGCCCAGCCCGGCGAGGATCTCCTTGCCGGTGGCCGGATGCAGGCCGATCACGCGCGGCAGCGCCAGCAGCTTGAGTGCCATTTCCAGCGTCACGTCTTCCAGCGTCACGCCCTTGGGCAGGGAAGCGCGTTTCGGCTTGGTCTTGGCCTTGCCTTCGCCTTCCGCTTCGCCCAGCTGCACATAGGGACCGAACGGACCCTGGCGCAGCGTGATCGGCAGACTGGTGGCCGGATCGATGCCAAGCTCCTGCGGGCCGGAGATGGCGATATCGCCATGGCCGTTGCCGCCGGCGCTGAGTGGCCGGGTATAGCTGCATTCCGGATAGTTCGAGCAGCCGATGAAGGCGCCGGTGCGGCCGGCCTTGATCGCCAGCTGGCCCTTGTTGCAGGCCGGGCAGAGGCGGGCATCCTTGCCGTCTTCGCGCGCCGGGAAGAAGTGGTGTTCCAGCAGCGCGTTGATGGCGTCCAGCACCTCGCCGCGGCGACCCATCTTCTCGTCGATGCGGGTGACCGCGTCCTTGACCGAGAAGGGCGTCAGGCCCTGCGTCTCGTCATGCAGGCTGAAGTCCTGCCAGAAGTCCTCCAGCACCTTCTTCCATTCGAGCTTGTGCTCGGCGATCTCGTCGAGCTTTTCTTCCAGCCCGGCGGTGAAGCTGTAGGCGAAATACTTCTCGAAGAAGCAGACCAGGAAGGCATAGGCGAGCCAGCCGGCATCTTCCGGCGTGAAACGCTTATTCTCCAGCTTCACGTAGGAGCGGGCCTTGAGCACTTCCAGGATGGCGGCATAGGTGGATGGCCGGCCGATGCCGAGTTCTTCCAGCTTGCGCACCAGGCTGGCTTCCGAATAGCGCGGCGGCGGCTCGGTGAAATGCTGTTCCGGCTTGACGCCTTCTTCCTTCATCGCCTCGCCGATGGTCATCTTCGGCAGGCGGGTGCCTTCCTCGTCATCGGCGGATTTGTCGTCAACGCCTTCCTCATAGAGCTTGAGGAAGCCGGGCGAGAGCACCACGGTGCCGGTGATCCGGAACATGCCGGTCTTCTTGGCATCGGTGATATCGACGGTGGTGCGTTCCAGCTCGGCGGATTCCATCTGGCTGGCGAGTGCGCGCACCCAGATCAGTTCATAGAGCTTGAGCTGGACTTCATCGAGATACCGCGCGACAGCCTTGGGCCGGCGGCGGAAATCGGTCGGGCGGATCGCCTCATGGGCTTCCTGCGCGCTCTTCTGCTTGGTCTTGTAGACGCGCCAGCTTTCCGGCACGGCTTCGCGGCCGAAATCCTCGGCGATCACGTCGCGGGCGGCGCGGATGGCTTCATCGGCCATGCTGACGCCATCGGTACGCATATAGCTGATCAGACCGGTGGTCTCGCCGCCGATGGTGACGCCTTCATACAGGCGCTGGGCGATCTGCATGGTCATCTGCGCCGAGAAGCCGAGCTTGCGGGCGGCTTCCTGCTGCAGGGTCGAGGTGGTAAACGGCGGCGAGGGGTGCCGCTTGGCCGGCTTGATCGATACGTCGGTGACGGCGTAGCTCAGGCCCGCCAGCTTGGCCACGGCGGCCTTGGCGGCGGCCTCGTTGTTGATGTCGAACTTGTCGAGTTTCTTGCCGGCCAGCTCGACCAGGCGCGCGGTGACGGTCTGGTTCTGCGGCGTGCGGAAATCGGCGCCGATGGTCCAGTATTCCCGCGCCCGGAAGGCCTCGATCTCGGTCTCGCGCTCGCAGATCAGGCGCAACGCCACCGACTGCACGCGGCCGGCCGACTTGGCCGACGGCAGCTTGCGCCACAGCACCGGCGACAGCGTGAAGCCGACCAGGTAGTCCAGCGCCCGGCGGGCCTGCTGGGCATTGACCAGATCCATGTCGATGTCGCGCGGATGCGCCATGGCATCCAGCACGGCGGTCTTGGTGATTTCGTTGAACACCACCCGGCGCACGGTCTTGCTCTTCACAACCTTGCGGTTGTTCAGGGCTTCCAGCACATGCCAGGAGATCGCCTCGCCCTCGCGATCCGGGTCAGTCGCCAGGATCAGGGTGTCGGCATCCTTCAGCGCACTGGCGATGGCGCGGATCGACTCAGAGCCGCGGCCGGACATCTCGTAATGCATCATGAAGTCTTTATCGGGCTCCACCGAGCCGTCCTTGGCCGGCAGGTCGCGGACATGGCCAAAGGAGGCCAGGACCGTGTGGCCTGGGCCGAGATACTTCTCGATGGTCTTTGCCTTCGCCGGGCTCTCGACGACAACGACTTTCATAATGGGCGGTTTTCCAACAAAAATGAGACGAACATGACACCTGAGTCTGGGCAACGGCCCGACCGGCGCGGCAGGCGGAACATGGGCGATGCGACCCGCCTTGTCAAATCGGGCATCCGTAGGTGTCTCATAAGATATTGATAATCAATGATAGTTTTGGCAATTGTCAGCTGATTGTCAGGTTGAGCAGACATTTTGGGGCACCTGCCGGTACTGCGCCGGCGGCATTGCGTCTGGAGATAAAGATGTCTGACACCCTGTCGCGCCACCACCCTGTCGATTCATCCGGCCAAGCCGAACGTCCGGTCTGGGATTTTGTCGTTCGGCTGTTTCACTGGACCGTGGTGGCGGGCTGCCTGATCAACTTCGTGATCGACGATGGCAAGCTGGTCCATCGTTGGGTCGGGTACACCATAGCGGGCGCTCTGGTCATCCGCATTCTCTGGGGCTTTGTGGGCAGCCGCCATGCCCGCTTCAGAGATTTCATCCCGAGCTGGACCCGCCTGCGGCGCTATGGGCTGGCCGCGCTGGCGTTTCGTGAGCCTCGCCATGTCGGCCATAACCCGCTTGGCGCCGTCATGATCCTGGCGCTGATGGCTCTGCTGGCGCTGATTGCCCTGAGTGGCTGGATGACCACCTGGGACATCTTCACCCGTGCCAAATGGCTGGAAGAGGTGCACGAAGCCTTTGCCAACCTGTTGCTGCCGCTGGTTGCCGTGCATGTGGCCGGCGTGCTGTACGGCAGCCTGCGGCATGGCGAAAATCTGGTGAAAGCCATGATCACCGGCCGCAAACGGGCCGGAGGCAATCAGGCCTGAGGGATCAGGACAGCCGGTCTTCCGGCGCCGGTTCCAGCGGGAAGGCGGCGACCAGCAGCATGCGCACCTCGTCGCCGCCGGCGGTCAGCGGCAGCGACAGCCGCTCCCAGCTGCGCTCGACCTGCCAGGTCGAGCGCTTGTCGCGCGAGGTGTAGTCGAAGGTGGCGGTATAGCGGCGCGACATCGGCATGCCACTGTGTACCACCGCGTCATATTCGCTGCGCAGCAGATCGGCCTGCTGTGCCGGCAGGCCGTTGACCCGCTTGCCGGTCATGTCGACCTTGAACTGGTTCACGAAGGTCGAGCCGTAGAGACGATATAAGTAGTCGCCATCCTCGATACGCTCGACCAGCATCAGGTTGCCGAGCCAGGCCTTCATCTCGATGGGATCGATATCGGCGCGATCAGGCAGGGCGCGGCCATGGCGCTTGCCGGCCCAGTAGGCATAGAGCGCCCGGAGCGTCTCCAGCGTCAGTTGCGGCGCGCCTTCCAGCATCAGGCCCATATAAGGTCGACGTCCCCCTCGGCGAAACGAATCGTAGAAAATGACTATATCCGGTGTTTCGCGGTACAAGTTAACGCAAAATGAAGGGATTGTCAGCCAGCCGCTGTGAAGGATCGGGACAAATCCGCCCGGCTGCGGGGCGCGAATGCGTCAGCGTCTACCTCTTTTGCACCGCCGCTGTGTTGCCGGCCTTTGCTATGACGGAAGTTCACGCCATTGGCGCGGAGGCTGTCATGAGGATCAAACTGCCGGTTGGAACGCTGCAGGTGGCGGTGATTCTGGTGCTGATGGCGCTGATGGCGCATGCCGCCGAGGATCCGGCCGAAATCGAGGTGGTAGTCGCCGCCACCCGCGAGGCCCATCCCGATAGTGCCAAACTCTGCCAGTCGGGTCAGGCCGGCATCCTGAATGCGGTTTCCACCCAGGCCAAGGCGCTGGCGATGGACGGCAAAATCCACGGCAATCCGCAGGCGCTGGGAGTCGAGGCCAGCGCGAAAATCGGCAAGGACTGCTTCGGCGGCTGAGGCCGCAAAAAAAGCAGGGACGTCACGTCAGCCCGGACGGCACATCCGAAGCACCGGATTTGCCAGAACGACGCGGATCAGGTCGGCCTGCCGGCCACTGCCGGTTTTGGCGAAGATGGCCTTGAGCTGGGTCTTCACCGTGTGCAGGCTTAAGCCGGTTCGCTGCACATAGTCGTCGACATGCTCGCCATCGAGCAGCGCGGCGGTGAGGCGGGCTTCGGCAGGCGTGAGCCGGAACTGCGCGCTCAGCGCGGCTTCTGTCGGCGTGACGCGGTCGTCGGGGTTGTTCACGAAGATGATCGCGGCGGCTTTCAGGCGGTTGCTGCCCAGCCGGTCGCCCGGTGCCGGACAGACCAGCAGCGACAGCGGCAGCCCGTCGCGGCGCGGCATCACCAGCATGCCAGTATGCGACGACCGGCCGGAAAAGCCGGCAACCGCTTCGCGGATAGTGTGCTGCAGAACCAGATTGCGGTCGGCGAGCTGGGCGCGCAGATGGCCGTGGCTGGCCGCAATGCCCTGGCCTTTCTGCAGCAGCCGTTCGGCCACGGTGTTGGAGAACAGCAACCGGCCCGCGGCATCGACCACCATCACGCCCACCGTCAGGGCCTCCAGCGCGGCCAGGCCGATCTGGCCCTGGCGCTCCAGCCCGTTCAGTTTGCGATACATCTGTAGCGCGCGGGTCAGATGCGGCAGGATCAGGCCCACCGCATGCTGGTCTTCCACGGTGTAGTCGGTCGAGCCATAGGCGCGATGGATGCCGATCCCGGCTATGGCGCCGGAATCCACGGCCATCATCGCGCCGGTGAGATGGAAGACCCCGATGCCCTTGCCCCAGTCGGCATACAATTCCGAATTCAGTAGTGCATTGGCATCGACGATTTTATGTCCAAGCAGTGGAATGCCGAACCCGATCTTCAGCGCACCATCAACATAGGGATCGTTGGCGTAATAGTGGGCTTCGTAGTCAGCCAGCGACTTGGCGTCGTAATTGTCGGTGTTCGACAGGATCAGCGTCCGGCCATCGGCCAGATCGCGCAGCTGGATGGCGCAGCTGCCGGACTCAAAGGCCCGGGCCAGATCGGTGGCGACGGTTTGCCAGCCTTCGGGATGCAGGGCCGCTTCGTAAAGTCGCTCCACCAACACAGAGAACTCACGTAACTCCATGCCCCCTCCGGCCGTCTGATGCGGCAACTGTTCGTTGCATCTAAGCATGCTCCACGCGCGGGAGGTATATGAACTTTCAGCGCATACCTCGTACGGGCGATGCGACGGCCCGGCCCGCGAGGGAAAATGACCGGCGCATCTGTTGCGCCGTCTACGGACGAGCGCTGCCGGTGCGAGAGAACCAGCAAGGGGGAGATCGCTATGAAATTGGCTTTATTGATTGGCGCAGCGGTGTTGACGCTGTCGATGCCGGCGGCTTTTGCCGCAGAAAATCCGGCCGAGGTGGCCGCCGTGGTTGCTGCCACCAAGGCCGCCAATCCCGACAATGCCGCGCTGTGCAAATCCGGCCCGACCGGCATTTCGGCGGCGGTATCGGCCCAGGTTCGCACGCTTGCCATGGGTGGCAAGATCAAGGGCAATCCGCAGGCGGTAGGTGCCGAAGCCGGCCAGCAGATCGGCAAGGGCTGCGGCGGCTGATCGATGGTCGCGGCCCGGCCTGCAAGCCGGGCCGCATCACTCTTCGCACGCGGCCGGCACTGGCCGTGACGCGGCCCGGCGGGCTAGCCTTGTCTGGATAAAAACCAGCAGGGAGTGAGTCGGCCCCATGACCGCATCGAACAGGGTTGCTTTTGTCACCGGCGCGGCGCGCGGTCTGGGGCTGGCGGCAGCCACCAGGTTTCTCACCGATGGCTGGCGCGTCGCCATGCTCGACATCCTCGGCGACACGCTGCGGGCGGCGGCGAAAGATCTCAACCGGCCGGATGCGATCCTGACCCTGGAAGCCGATGTCTCCGATCCCGCCGCCGTGCAGCGCGCGGTGCAACAGGCGAAAGACCATTTCGGCCGCATCGATGCGCTGGTGAACAATGCCGGCATCGCCATCTTCAAGCCGATCCTCGAAGTGACGCTGGACGACTGGCAGCGCGTCATGGCGGTGAACCTCACCGGCCCCTTTCTGATGACGCAGGCGGTGGCGCCGATCATGCGCGACCAGGGTGGCGGCGCGATCGTCAACATCACCTCGATCTCGGGCCTGCGTGCGTCCACGCTGCGGGTGGCCTACGGCACCAGCAAGGCCGGGCTGGCGCATCTGACCAAGCAGCAGGCGGCCGAACTCGGCGAATACGGCATCCGCGTCAACGCGGTGGCGCCGGGGCCAGTGGATACCGCGATGGCGCTGGCCGTGCACACGCCGGAAATCCGCGCCGACTATCACGACCACATGCCGCTCAACCGCTACGGGCTGGAAAGCGAACTGGCCAACGCGATCTTCTTCCTGAGCAGCGATCAGGCCAGCTTTGTTACCGGACAGGTGCTGTGCGTGGATGGCGGGTTTGACTCAACTGGTATCGGGTTGCCGACGTTGCGGGGCGAGCGGAAGAATAGCTGAAACAAGACCTGCAACAGGCAACGTGCGGCGCGTTCGTAAAATATTATTGCATGAATACGTAGTCAGTTGCAGGTAACCGCCAGTAACGCTGCCTATAAGTACTGGTGTAAACGGCAAAGTACGTATGATTAAAAGATTGAGGTATGAAAATGCCTCAGCCTAAGAATGGAAAACATTCGATGAGCTGGGAGAATCGATCATGTGCACAGCCTTTCAAGTATACAGCGCGAACAATTTTGCCATAACCGGCCGATCACTGGATTACGATCAGGCCTCGGTGTTCACAACCAGTCAGTCGCCCGCCGGAAAAGTGTTCAAGTCTGTGCTGAATAACGGCGTGGAATGGACGTCAAAATATGGACTGTATACTGTCGATTTTCAGGGCAGCAAATACAACATTCCTTTTGAGGGGATGAATTCGCAGGGCATAGGCATCAGCGGAAATCTGGCCAATGCCAGCTACCCGACCGACAATCCCGGTCCGACGATCTCCTCTGACGATATCGTCAATTACGTGCTTGCCCAGGCCGGCAGCATATTGGAGGCAGCGAATTACCTCACAACGATCAACATCGATAGCAAGTGGCAATACCACTACATCGTCTTCGACAGTCAGGGAGACAGTCTGGTGGTTGAATACAAAGATCACGAACCCATTAGTTCCTTTAATATGTCTTCCGTCATGACGAATAATCCCGGTCTGAATTTTCAGCTCGAAAACCAGAACGACTACGCGAATATCCGAAACTGGTTTCCGGGCGCAATTCTCCCAGACTCAGGCGACCAGTTCCACGGACAGGGTATGCTCGGACTGCCCGGAGACTGGATGTCGACCTCGCGCTACACGCGTGTCAGTACACTGCTTGAATACTGCGAGAAATTTGCCACAACACCGGCGCAGGGTCTGAATCTGGCCAAGCGGATTCTTGAGTCGGCGAGCTTGATCAAAGGTGTCGATCTTGGGGGCAGCGCGACAGGCAATCCGATCTATTCGCAGATTCAAATCGTGAAGGATCTAGTCAACAGCATCATCTACACCCGCGAATACGACGCGTCAGACTGGGCCAAGATTGCGATCTCCTGGTGACGGCAATCCCGCCGCTGTATCTATGCCCGCCCGCAGCACTGCTTGAACTTCTTGCCTGAGCCGCAGGGGCAGGGATCGTTGCGGCCGGCCTTGACTGGCCGCAACGCGGTCTCGCCGTCGACATAGACCCATTGGCCGTTCTCGCGGCGGAAGCGCGAGCGCTCCTGCAGCACATGTAGCCTGCCTTGCGTCTTGAAGCGCGCAGCGAACTCGATGATGCCGGTGCTGTCGTCTGCGCCGCCATCCCTGGTGTCGAGAATCTCCAGCCCGAGCCACTGTGTCTCGCGCATGCCGGCGCTGACATCGGCCGCATCGAAGCCGGCGCGATGCTCGGGCGCCAGCGTGCGCGCCAGATGCGCCACATCGCCGCGCGCGTAGGCCGTGTAGCGCGAGCGCATCAGCGCCAGTGCGGTGGGCGCCGGGGCGCCGGCGAGGAGCGGGCCGCAGCAGGCCTCGAAAGACAGGCCGGACTGGCAGGGGCAGGAAGTCAAGTTACGCCGGCTTTTCGTGTGTCTCGGCGGGCCGCGCAAACTGTGGGAAGTTCGGGTGCAGCGCCAGCGGGATCACATCCACCTTGGTGAAGCAGGGATAGAGCGGCATCCCGCGCAAGGTGGTCGCCACCGCATCGGCATCCGGCAGGTTCCACAGCACAAACGTGCCGAGCGCATTGGCGCGGCGCCAGATGCCAACGAGTTGCCGCTTGGCCAGCATCGCCTCGGACTCGCGCCATTCGGCCTGCACCAGCTCCTTGAACTTTTCGCCGGCGCGCAGGTATTCGATCCG
>NZ_CALRUC010000149.1:0-8755 GCF_943371255.1 Ferrovibrio terrae
CAGTGTCATGGCCGGGCTTGACCCGGCCATCCACGATTGTGCATGGTCCGATGATGGCCTCGGAAGCTGTCATTCGGTCTGCACAACCCGATCTCGGTCGGTTGATTGGTTTCCCGTTGACCGACATCAAAGTAGCGACCTTCTATGTCGACTTCGTCTTTATCGAATCCCTGACTTTCACTCTGCGTGTCAAAAAGGCCTTCCGCTTCACGCTCCCAGGCCGTGAACCTTCGATATTCGATCCGGCTGTGAAGACGCACAATACCGCCTTCGAAAGCGCGAATTTCATATTCTTGCAAGGACTACGCTGCCATCGCGCCGTTCTGACGCAAAGGCTGTTCGAAATCGAATTCACCGACAATGCCGGTATTCAGATCGAACTGGGTAATCGTGATTTTGAACCGCTAGAATTGATCGGCGCCGAGGGCGAACGCCACGAAAAGCTGGCTTTCTATCACGTCTTGTAAAACGTGGATGGCTGGGACAAGCCCGAGGGTGACGGTCTATGGTTTGGTTAGAGCTCCATATCTCGGCTTTAGAGAACTAGTGCTACTGCCTGAAACCTTGCCTCAACAGACGGGAAAGACGGGGCATCAATTGCGGAAGCTCGGCAAGCATAGCGATGAACGACGCGTCATCGGCGTCCCCGGTACCGCTTTCCAGAATACGTGCTGCGTGGCCGACAAGTTTATGGACCAGTTCATTGTAACCGCGCAGCACCACACCATCTGCCGTGCCATCTTCGGCATAGCCATCGCCGCGCGCAATGATAGTGACCTCATGGGCCAGGCGGGTCAGAATGGCCGCTCTGCCCTGCGGCGACAATTCCAGAAACAATGCCTGGAGCTGTGGCTCCATCCCAGACTCAATGCCCCGCCTTCGCCAGGTGGTCGAATTCCAGCAGCTGTTCCAGCACGGCTTCCATCTGGTGGAACGGCACCATGTTGGGGCCGTCCGACGGCGCAGAGTCCGGGTCCTTGTGGGTTTCCATGAACACCGCCGCCACACCGATGGCGACGGCGCCGCGCGCCAGGATCGGCACGAAGCGGCGGTCTCCGCCCGAGGAAGTCCCCTTGCCGCCCGGCTGCTGCACCGAATGCGTCGCATCGAACACCACGGGGCAGCCGGTCTCGGCCATGATCGGCAGCGCGCGCATGTCGTTGACCAGCGTGTTGTAGCCGAAAGAAACGCCGCGCTCGCACAGCATCACGTTCGGATTGCCGGCATGGTCGAATTTCTCGACCACGTTCTTCATGTCCCAGGGAGCGAGGAACTGCCCCTTTTTCACATTCACCACCTTGCCGGTGCTGGCGCAGGCCAGCAGCAGGTCGGTCTGGCGCGAGAGGAAGGCCGGCACCTGCAGGATATCGACATGCGGCGCGACCTCGCGGGCCTGCTCCTCGGTATGCACATCGGTGATGACCGGCAGGCCGAGGCTGTCGCGGATTTCGTCGAAGACCGGGATGGCGTTTTCCAGGCCGAAGCCGCGATTGCTGCGGATCGAGATGCGGTTGGCCTTATCGTAGGAGGACTTGTAGACGAAGTTGATGCCGAGCTTCTCGGTCAGGTCTTTCAGCGAACCGGCCATGTCGAGCGCATGCTCGCGGCTTTCCATGGCGCAGGGCCCGGCGATCAGGGTGAGCGGCAGGTCATTGCCGATCTCGAAATCGCCGACCTTGATATGGCGGATGGGATTGGGGGCTTCGGTCATGGCTTTCTCCGCTACCTACAACCGTCACCCTCGGATTTATTCCGAGGGTCCATCTGCGCGTTCCGAGGCGCGGACGGTTGGGATGGACCCTTGGGACAAGCCCAAGGGTGACGATGACTATATGTCGGAAGCCTTACGGTTCCGTGACACCTAGAACTACACCAGCCGCGACTGTTTCAGCGCGGCTTCAACGAAGCTGGCGAACAGCGGATGCGGCTCGAAGGGCTTGGACTTCAGTTCGGGGTGATACTGCACGCCGATGAACCAGGGATGGTTCGGGAATTCCACGATCTCGGGCAGCAGGCCGTCGGGCGACATGCCGGAGAAGACCAGGCCGCACTCTTCCAGCTTGGCGCGATACTTGGTGTTGACCTCGTAGCGATGGCGGTGGCGTTCGGAGATCGTGGTGCTGCCATAGACCTCGGCCACGCGGCTGCCGGGTTTCAGCGCGGCCTCGTAGGCGCCCAGACGCATGGTGCCGCCCAGATCCCCGGCCTGGCTGCGCTTTTCCAGCTCGTTGCCGCGCATCCACTCGGTCATCATGCCCACGAGAGGCTCCTTGCAGGGACCGAATTCGGTGCTGCTGGCGTCTTTGAGGCCGGCGAGATTGCGCGCGGCCTCGATCACCGCCATCTGCATGCCGAAGCAGATGCCGAAATAGGGAATGTTGCGCTCGCGCGCAAAGGTGACGGCGCGGATCTTGCCTTCCGAACCGCGCTCGCCGAAGCCGCCCGGCACCAGGATGGCATGCACGCCGTCCAGCGCCTGCACGGCGGTCTCGTCCTTCTCGAAAATCTCGGACTCGATCCATTCGATATCGACGCGCGCGTTGTTGGCGATGCCGCCGTGGGCCAGCGCTTCGGCCAGCGACTTATAGGCATCCTTGAGGCCGGTATACTTGCCGACGATGGCGATCTTGACGCGGTTTTCCGGCGCCACCACACGCTGCACCACATTCTGCCAGCGCGACACATCGGGTTCTTTCGACGCATCGAGGCCAAAGGCCTTGAGCACCTGCACATCCAGCCCGGCCTCATGATAGGCGAGCGGTGCGGCGTAGATGGTGTTGACGTCGAGCGCGGGAATAACCGCTTCTTCACGGACATTGCAGAACAGCGCCATCTTCTTGCGGTCGCCCTGCGGAATCTCGCGGTCGGCGCGGCAGAGCAGGATGTCGGGCTGGATACCGATGGAGCGCAGCTCCTTCACCGAATGCTGGGTCGGCTTGGTCTTCAGCTCGCCGCTGGCGGCAATGAAGGGCACCAGCGTGACATGGATATAGATCGCCTGGCCGCGCCCGGCTTCGAGGCCGAACTGGCGGATGGCTTCGAGGAAGGGCAGGCTTTCGATATCGCCCACGGTGCCGCCCACTTCCACCAGCATGAAATCGACGCCGTCGCGGTCGTCGGCGATGAAATCCTTGATCGCGTCGGTGATATGCGGGATCACCTGCACGGTGCCGCCCAGATAGTCGCCGCGGCGCTCCTTGGCGATCACGGTCTGGTAGATGCGGCCGGTGGTGATGTTGTCGGTCTTGCGGCCGGGCACGCCGGTGAAGCGCTCGTAATGGCCGAGGTCGAGATCGGTTTCGGCACCATCGTCGGTGACGAAGACCTCGCCATGCTGATACGGGCTCATGGTGCCCGGATCGACGTTGATATAGGGATCGAGCTTGCGCAGGCGGACGGTGTGTCCACGGGCCTGCAGCAGGGCGCCGAGCGCCGCTGAAGCCAGACCTTTTCCAAGCGAGGAGACCACGCCGCCGGTGATGAAGATGTACCGCGTCATGGGAGCCCTGTTTAACCTATCCATCCGACACACAAAAGGCTTCACTCGCGCCGACTCGCGCGATTTCAAAAACCCGAAAAGATTATTTCAGTTCAGTCGTTTACTGAGACAGCGGGCGGCTTACTGCGACAGCGGGACGGCCGGCTTGGCCGGCTCGGCCGGTGCGGTGGTGCCGGCCGGCGCGCCCGAATCGAGGATCGAGCGCGACTTGGTCGGACCGCCGGCGAGAATCGCCAGCACGATGCTGGAGATGATGAACAGCGCCGCCAGGATCGCCGTGGTGCGGGTCAGCAGGTTGGCCGAGCCGCGCGCGGTCATGAAACCGCCGCCACCGCCGCCGCCCATGCCGAGCGCGCCGCCTTCCGAGCGCTGCACCAGGATGACGCCGATCAGCGCCAGCGCCAGCAGGATATGCACCACCAGAAGGAAGGTCATCATGGTCTTGAATCTCCGTAAGTCCGGGGGCTTTTACACCCTGTCGGGAGATAGGGAAAGCCCCTGCCGGGGACAAGACGCAATGCGGCGGAACCGGCTTGACTTTTGGTCAATGTTCTTATATTGTTCTCTAGCACCATTTTGCCCGCTGGACAGCGCCCGGCACCCCCGCCGCGCGGCGCGATGAATCAGTGACGTAGCTCTCCCGATGAATCTCTCTCATCGTCATGCCCGGGCTTGTCCCGGGCATCCATTTCCGTCCCGGCTTGGTCATGACTCGACAGAACTGGCGGATGGACCCTCGGCACAAGGCCGAGGGTGACGGTCTATGGTCGCCCGGGCTTGGCCCGTCTTTCGCTTCCCCACAATGTCATCCCCGGGCTCGTCCCGGGGATCCATTTCCGTCCCAGCTTGGTCATGACCCGACAGAACCGGCGGATGGACCCTCGGCACAAGGCCGAGGGTGACGGTTTTACTGGGATTGCATTGAGTGAGAGTAAGCTAGGCTGAGACTCACATAAGCCGGCTTAAGCGCCGACTTGGCCGAACCTAGGCTCAACTAAGACAAAACTAGAGTCCGCTAAGCCGAAACAAGCGTGAAATAAGCGGAAATAAGCGCGGGTTCAGCGAAATAAGGCCAATTTGATATCGGTGATATCACTGCTATCAGCGCGTCGCCGGATCGTCGTACGCATGGCTGCAGCCCCAGGGGTCGCTCACCGTCCAACTGCCGTCATCCTGCGGTTCGGCATAGACCGGCCCGACCGGCACCTTGCCATGGCCGCCGGGGATATCGAGGATGTAGGTCGGCTGCAGCAGGCCGGAATAATGCCCGCGCAGACGGCGCATGAGAGTCTGCCCCTCTTCCAGCGAGACGCGGAAATGGCTGGTGCCGCGCGCCAGGTCGCCGTGATGCAGGTAATGCGGCTTGATGCGGTTCTGCACCATGGCGCGGAACAGATCGGTCAACGCGGCGGGACTGTCATTCACGCCTTTCAGCAGCACCGACTGCCCCAGCATCGGCACGCCGGCCTCCACCAGTTTGCGGATCGCGGCGACAGATTCGGCCACGAATTCGCGCGCATGGTTGGCATGCAGCAGCAGCCACACGGCTTTCTCGCTAGATTTCAGTGCGTCGGCCATCGCGTCCGTGATGCGCGCCGGATCGACCACCGGCACGCGGCTGTGAATGCGGATGACGCCAAGATGCGGGATCGCATTCAGCTTCGCGATCACCTCTTTCAGCCGGCGCGGCGACACGATCAGCGGATCGCCGCCGGTGAGGATCACCTCCCAGATCGCCGGATGCTGCGCGATATAGTCGATCGCGGCATCGAGCTGCTCGGCGCTGAGGCCTTTTGAGCCCGGCCCCACCATCTCGCGGCGGAAGCAGAAGCGGCAGTAGACCGGGCAGACATTGACCAGCTTCAGCAGCGCGCGATCCGGGTAACGATGCACGATGCCGGCCACCGGGCTGTGCGCCGTATCGCCGATGGGGTCGATGCGTTCGTGCGGCAGCGTCACCAGTTCGGCCGCATCGGGCAGGAACTGGCGGGCGATGGGGTCTTTCGGATCGGACGGGTCGATCTGCGCCTGAAGATGCGGCGTGACGGCGACGGCAAACTGCGCGGCGACCTGCTTCAGCGCCGCGATATTGCCATCCGTATCCCGCTCGACCTTGCCCATGGTGGCTTACTTGAATCCCTTGGCCTCGATGATCGGCCAGAAGTCATTCGCCTTCAGGCTGGCGCCGCCGACCAGCGCGCCATCCACATCGGCCACCGCCATCAGGCTCTTGGCATTGTCGGGCTTTACCGAGCCGCCATAGAGCAGCCGCATGCCGTCGCCATCGTTGAAACGCGCCTTCAGCTCCTGCCGCATGGCGGCATGCACCTCGGCCACCTGCTGCTCGGTCGGCGTGCGCCCGGTGCCAATGGCCCAGACCGGTTCATAGGCGATCACGGTGTTGGCCGCGGTCGCATCGTCGGGCAGCGAACCGCGCAGCTGGGCCGACACCACCTTCAGCGTCTCGCCGGCATCGCGCTGCGCCAGCGTCTCGCCAACACAGACAATCGCCACCAGCCCGGCGCGATGGGCGGCCTGCGCCTTGGCGCGCACCACCGCATCGCTCTCGCCATGATCGGTGCGGCGTTCGGAATGGCCGGCCAGCACATAGGTCGCGCCGGCATCCTTCAGCATCTCGGCGCTGATATCGCCGGTATGGGCGCCGCTGGCCTTGGCATGGCAGTCCTGGCCGCCCACGCCGATGCCGGTGCCCTTGAGCGCGGCGGCCATCGCCGCCACCAGGGTTGCCGGCGGGCAGAGGCCGAGTTCGGCAGCCGGCGCCTGGGCCGTGGTCTTGCCGGCCAGGGCGGTGGCTTCGGCCAGGCTCGCCGCCAGGCCGTTCATTTTCCAGTTGCCGACAATCAGGGGGCGCCGCGCCGCCATGGCAAAACCTCGTGCGAATGGGCTAAAAACCGCGCCTGTCCTAGCAAGTTCCGCCCGGAAAGGCAAAGCCGGCGCCTTGCCGCCCCCTGCCCCCGGCCTTAGTATGCCGGCCCGTTCCGGCCCGCCGCTCAAGGCAGGCTGAGCCTTTGTTTCGCTTCGCTTTTTAGGTGGTTACATGCTGCAGCAGATGCGTTCCGGCGCCGCGTCCTGGATTGCCAAGGGCCTGATGATTCTCCTGGTGTTCAGTTTCGCCATCTGGGGCGTCGCCGATTATGTCTCCGGCTTCGGCAACAGCGGCGATGTCGCCAAGGTGGGCTCCAGCAGCATCGGCCAGAGCGAATTCTCGGAGGCGATGCGCCGCGAGGTCAATGCGCTGCGCCGCCAGTTCGGCCCGGCCTTCAGCACCGAGCAGGCCCGCCAGCTCGGCCTCGACGAGACCGCGCTCAACCGCATGATCGAAGACAAGCTCTATGTGCAGGCCGCCGGCAGGATCGGTCTCAGCGTCAGCGACGCGCAGGTGCGCGACATGATCTTCAACGCGCCGGCCTTCAAGGGCCTGACCGGCCAGTTCGACCGCCTCGCCTTCGAGCAGTATCTGCGCAACGAGGGCTACAGCGAGGGCATGCTGGTCGCCCTGCTGCGCGACGACATCGCGCGCACTCAGCTGCTGGGCAGCCTGTTCGGCAGTGTGGTGGCCGCGCCGGCCCCGATGGTGGATGTGGTGCTGCGCTATCGCCTGCAGCGCCGCCTCGCCGAATACATCGTGATCGATCCGGCCAAACTGCCGGCGCCGGCGGCGCCGACCGATGCGCAGGTCGACGAGTATTACAAGGCCAACCCGGCCGCCTTCACCGCGCCGGAACGCCGCAGCCTGGCCTGGATCGACATCACCGCCGCCCAGCGCGCCGCCGTGATGGCAGTCGATGAGGCCGAGCTGCGCGCCGAGTACGACTCCCATCCGCAGAGCTACAGCACGCCGGAAAAGCGCGCCATCGAACAGGTGGTGTTCGCCACCGAGGCCGAGGCCAAGGCCGCCTCCGAGGCGATTGCCAAGGGCGAGGCCTTTGCCGCCATGGCCGCGCGGACCCAGAAGCTGAAGCCCGAAGATCTTTCGCTGGGCGTCGTCACCAAGGCCGAACTGCCGGCCGCGATTGCCAATGCCGCCTTCGCCATCGAGAAGGACAAGGTGAGCGAACCGGTGATCTCGCCATTCGGCTTCCACCTGCTGCGCGTCACCGCCATCCAGGCCGGCAGCACCCGCAGCTTCGAGGATGCCAAGGCAGAACTGCGCCAGCAGATCGCCACGCGCAAGGCCGTCGACGGCATGGTCAAGCTGCGCCAGCAGATCGACGACCAGATCGCCGGCGGTGCCACGCTGGATGAAATCGCCAAGCTGCAGAACCAGCCGGTGCAGCAGGTTGCCGCCATCGATGCCCAGGGTGCCGATGCCGCCGGCAAGCCGGCCGAGGCATTGCCCAAGGTGCCGGCGCTGCTGACCGAAGCCTTCGAACTCAGCCCCGAGGCCGAACCCGGCATCATCGACCGTCCCGAAGGCGGTCTGATCGTGCTGAAGGTGACCGCGATCCAGCCGGCCGCGCTGAAGCCGCTGGAGGATGTAAAGGCCCAGGTGGTTGCCGCGCTGACCGAGCGTGCCCGCGCCGAGGCCGCCAGCGACCGCGCCAAGCAGATTGCCGAACGCCTGCGCTCTGGCGGCGAAATGAGCCGCGAAGCCGCCGGCATCGGCGTCACCGTGCAGCTGAGCGCACCGGTGGTGCGCGGCGGCCAGCCGGCCGAGCGCAACTTCTCGCCGCCCCTGCTCGGCGCATTGTTCGGTGCCAAGCAGGTGGGCGAGATCGTCACCGGCCCGGCGGCTGCCGTGCCCGGCGGTGCCATTGTCGCGCGCCTCTCGCGCATCGAGGAACCCGATGCCGCGCTCGTTGCGCGCCAGCGCGAGCAGACCACGCAGCAGCTGGCCGGCGGCATGACCCAGGATCTGGTGCAGCAGTATAAACAGCAGCTGCAGAAGGAAATCGGCGTCACCGTCAATGCCGCGGCGCGCGCCCGCGCCGCCAACTTCTGACGGTTTCACGCAGCCGCCATGAAGATCACGCCCGACTATGCCAGCTTCGCCCAGCGCTACATGGCGGGTGAGGCCCAGGTGCTCTCCACGCAGCTGGTGGCCGATCTGGAAACGCCGGTCTCGGCCTTCCTCAAGCTGGCAGATACGCGGCCGTGGTCCTGCCTGCTGGAATCGATCGAGGGCGGCGCCGTGCGCGGCCGCTATTCGATCATCGGCCTGAAGCCTGACCTGCTGTGGCGCTGCCAGGGCCAGAAGGCCGAGATCAACCGCAAGGCCCGCTTCGACCAGAGCGC
>NZ_CALRUC010000150.1:0-8532 GCF_943371255.1 Ferrovibrio terrae
GCGGTACAGACCCGCGACGGCAAGGGCTTTGCCGCGCTGTTCACCGAAGACGCCGTCTATCACGATGTCTTCTACGGGGCCTTCCATGGCCGGCAGAAGATCGCCGAACTGGTGGACGACTGGTTCTACCGCACGGCGGAAGAGTTCCGCTGGCATCTGCACGATCCGGTCGGCAACGGCACCACGCTCTATGCGCGCTACACCTTTTCCTACAAATCGCTGCTGCCCGAAGCGCAGGGCAAGCGCGTGATGTTCGAGGGCGTGGCGATCTTCACCCTGAAAGACGGCCTGATTGCCGATTACCGCGAGGTGGCCAATGCCGGCCCGGCCCTGCTCGATCTCGGCTTCGCACCCGAGCGGGTGGCGAAAATCCTCACCCGCGCCGGCGCCGAACTGAAAAGCCGGCCGGAAGCGCGGCCTCATCTGAGCTAGGCTCTGGCCCGACTCGGGCACGGTCCGCTATCTAGAAGGCATGTGCGGACGCTTCAGCCAGACCAAGACCCTCGACGACCTCGCGGCTTTTTTCGAGCTGTATGAGCTGTTCCAGAAGCCCAACCTGCAGCCCCGCTGGAATATCGCGCCGACGCAGGCCACCGCCGTGGTGCGGGCCCAGGCCGGCAAGCGCGATATCGCCCTGCTGCGCTGGGGCTTTGCCGGCCCGAACAATGCCCCGCTGATCAACGCACGCGCGGAAACCGCCAGCAGCAAGCCGACCTTCGCGGATGCCTTCGCCCAGCGGCGCTGCCTGATCCCGGCCGACAGCTTCTATGACTGGCAGGCCGTCGAAGGCCAGAAGCAGAAACAACCCTGGCGCATCGGTCTCAAAGGCGGCGGGCTGTTCGCCTTCGCCGGCCTGTGGCAGCCCGAGCCGGCGTTTGGCAATGCCGACTGCTTCACCATCCTGACCACCGTAGCGAATGACTATCTCAGCAGCCTGCATGAACGCATGCCGGTGATCCTGCCGCGCGAGCAGTTCGGCCTGTGGCTTGATCCGGCCACGCCGCGCCCGATCCTGCAGCGCCTGATGCAGAGCTATCCGGCCGCCGAGATGGCGCGCTATAGGGTCACGCCGGTGGTGAATGGCGTGAAGACGGACGGGCCGGAATGCTTCGCGCCGCTCAATGCCGCGCTCAAGGTCGCTTAAGACAGCACCCCTACTTAAGACAACAGCTGGCCGCCATCGGCCGCCACGGTCTGGCCGGTGACCCAGCTGGCTGCATCGGAGCACAGGAACAGCGCCACATTGGCCATCTCCTCCACCCGCCCCATGCGGCCGAAGGGAATGTTGCCCAGCATCCTGTTATAGAGCGCCGGATTCTCGGTCTTGGCCTTGTCCCAGACACCGCCCGCGAATTCGATGGAGCCCGGCGCCAGGCAGTTCACCCGGATATTGCTTTTCGCCAGGTTCAGCGCCTGGGTCATGGTCAGCTGGACCAGGGCTGCCTTGATGGCGCCATAGGGCGGATTGCGCCCCGTGGGGATCAGGGCGGCAATGGACGAAACATGCAGGATGCTGCCGCCACCGGCCTTCTGCAGATGCGGAATGGCCGTCTGCGAGGCGCGCACGGTGCCCATGAGATCGACATTGATCGCGGCAGCCCAGCCCGCCTCGTCATCGGTGGTGCCGAAGCCCGAGGCATTGTTGACCAGGATGTCCAATCCACCCAAAGCGGCGGCGGCGGCCTCGACATAGCCGATCACCGCCGGGCCATCGCCCAGATCGCAGGATGCCGCATGCACCTTGGCGCCTGTCTGTTTCAGTGCCGCTTCAGCGTCGCGCAGGCCGGCCTCGCCGCGCGCGCAGATCGAAACCGCAGCGCCCTCTTGCGCGAAAGCCAGCGCAATCGCCCGGCCGATGCCGCGGCTGCCGCCCGCCACCACAACGCGTTTTCCCCTGATGCCGAGATCCATGTCGCACTCCCTTGCTGCCGATCAGCTTGGCCCGGCTGAAAGCGCCCTGCAAGCCGTTGGCGGTTCTGGTATGCTTCTTGCTGAATTCAGTCGGACCCCGAAAGGCGATCTGATGCCCGGCTTCGCCGCCACACTGAATGGAACCCGTTATGCCTTCGCCGATCTGAAGGCGCTGCTGGCCTGTGCCTCGCCGCTGCGCTCGGGCGACCAGCTGGCCGGTGTTGCCGCAATCAGTGACGAGCAGCGCGTGGCGGCCAAAATGGCGCTGGCCGATCTGCCGCTGCGCCATTTCCTGACCGATGCCCTCATTCCCTATGAACAGGATGAGGTAACGCGCCTGATCCACGACAGCCATGACGCCGCCGCTTTTGCACCGGTGGCGCATCTTACGGTCGGCGAATTCCGCGACTGGCTGCTGTCCTACCAGGCCGATACGGCAGCCCTGGCGAAGCTGGCGCCGGGCCTGACGCCGGAAATGGTCGCCGCTGTGTCCAAGCTGATGCGCAACCAGGACCTGATTGCGGTGGCGGCGAAATGCCGGGTCATCACCGGCTTCCGCACGACTCTGGGCCTGCCCGGCCGCCTGGGCAGCCGCCTGCAACCCAATCATCCCACCGATGATGCCGAAGGTATCGCTGCCGCTTTGCTGGATGGCCTCCTGTTCGGCATCGGCGATGCGGTGATCGGCATCAACCCGGCCACCGACAGCGTGCCCGATGGCATCCGCCTGCTGGACATGCTGGAGACCATCCGCACGCGCTTCGATATCCCGACGCAAAGCTGCGTGCTGGCCCATGTCACCACCTCGCTGCAGATGATGCAGCGCGGCGCGCCAATCGATCTGGTGTTCCAGTCCATCGCCGGCACCGAAGCCGCCAACAAGGGGTTCGGCATCGATCTTGCGGTGTTGCGCGAGGCACAGGATGCGGCGCTGTCGCTGAAACGCGGCACGGTCGGTAATAACGTCATGTATTTCGAGACCGGACAGGGTAGCGCCCTCTCGGCCAACGCCCATCACGGTGTCGACCAGCAAACCCTGGAAGTGCGCGCCTATGCGGTGGCGCGGGCGTTCAAGCCGCTGCTGGTCAACACCGTGGTCGGCTTCATCGGCCCGGAATACCTGTTCGATGCCAAACAGATCATCCGCGCCGGCCTGGAAGACCATTGCTGCGGCAAGCTGCTCGGCCTGCCGATGGGCGTGGACGTCTGCTACACCAACCATGCCGAGGCCGACCAGGATGACATGGACAGCCTGATGACCCTGCTGGGTGCGGCCGGGGTGAATTTCCTGATCGCGGTGCCCGGTGCCGACGATGTGATGCTGAATTACCAGAGCCTGTCCTTCCATGACGTGCTCGGCCTGCGGCATCTGCTGAAGCTGCGACCGGCGCCGGAATTCGAGGCCTGGCTGGGCCGCATGGGCATGCTGAGCGATGATGGCCGCCTGCCGCCGCCAAGTGCCGACAGCGCCGCGCTGCGCCGCCTGGTTTCTTATGAATGATGTAACGAAAGACATCTGGGCGCGTTGGCGCGGCACCACGAAAGCCCGCATCGGGCTGGGCCGTAGCGGCGATGCGCTGCCCACCGCGCCATTGCTGGAATTCCAGGCCGCCCACAGTCGCGCCCGCGATGCCGTGCATGGCGCTGTCGATTTCGCCGCGCTGGCGGACACGCTGCAGCCTCATCCCGCCATTGCCGTACATAGTCAGGCACCGGATCGCGCCACATACCTGCGCCGCCCCGATCTCGGCCGGCGTCTCGATCCTGCCAGTGCCGATGCATTGCCGCGCGCCGATTACGATGTGGCCTTTGTCGTTGCCGATGGCCTGTCGGCGCGCGCCGTGGAGACCCATGCTGCAGCCGTGCTGCGGCTCTGCCTGGAAAAGCTGGCGGACTGGCGCATCGCGCCCGTCGTGCTGGCCGGACAGGGCCGCGTCGCGCTGGGCGACGAAATCGGTGAGCGGCTGAACGCCGCCGCGGTTGCCGTGCTGATCGGCGAGCGACCCGGTCTTTCAGTGGCAGACAGTCTGGGAATCTACCTGACCTGGGCGCCGCGCAGCGGACGCGCCGATTCAGAGCGCAACTGCATCTCGAATATCCACGCGGCCGGCATGAGCCATGCGGCAGCCAGCGACCTGCTGGTCTGGCTGCTGCGCGAAGCCCGCCGCCGCAAGCTCAGCGGCATCGAGCTGAAAGTCGATCCCGCCGCGGCCCTGCCTACAGCATAAGGTCGCCGCCATTGACGCGCACATGCTGGCCTTTCAGCTCGCGCACCGACTTGCAGCCGCAAGCATGGGCGATGGCCTCCACGTCATGCTGCACCGCCTTGGCGTAATTGGCGACACGCACTGCCTTCAAGGCGGGGTCGAGGCCACGCATGAAGCGCGGATCGTTCGAGGTCACGCCGGTCGGGCAATGGCCGGTGTTGCATTTCATCGCCTGGATGCAACCGAGCGAGAACATGAAGCCGCGCGCGGAAACCACATAATCGGCGCCCATGCATAAGGCCCAGGCTACCTTGTCGGGCGTCAGCAGCTTGCCGGAGGCGACCAGGCGGATGCGCGTGCGCAGGTCATAGGTGCGCAGCTTCTGCGCCACCAGCGGCAGCGCCTGCACGATCGACTGCCCGACATAATCGGCCAGCGGCGCCGGTGCCGCGCCGGTGCCGCCTTCGGCGCCGTCGATCTGGATGAAATCCGGTGCCTCCACGCGATGCTGGCTCAGATAGTCGAAAAACTCGTCGATGAATTCAAAGCTGCCGACCGCCATCTTGATGCCGACCGGCTTGTCGACGATCTTGCGCACGCGGTTGATCATCGCGACCAGCGAAGGAATGTCGGTGATGTCGCGATGCCGGCTGGGCGAGATCGACGCCTTGCCGGCCTCGATGCCACGAATGCCGGCAATCTCCGGCGTCACCTTCGATCCGGGCAGGATGCCGCCACGGCCCGGCTTGGCGCCCTGGCTCAGTTTGATGCAGAACATCTTCACCTGGGGCAGCGCGGCGATCTTGAGCAGGCGCTCTTCATCCAGGTTGCCGTCCTTGTCGCGCACGCCGTATTTCGCGGTGCCGATCTGGAAGCAGATGTCGCAACCGCCCTTCACATGATAGGGCGACAGGCCGCCCTCGCCCGTATCCATCCACACACCGGCCATCGCCGCCCCTTCCGACAGCGCGGTGACGGCAGCCGATGACAAGGCGCCGTAGCTCATGCCGGAGATATTGAAAAAGCTTTTCGGCTTGTAGGGATTGCCGACGATGTCCTTGCCGATCCAGCGGCCGGAGTAGGTTTCGGCCTCGTCGTCATTGATCGGAAAGGCGGAGTGCAGGAAATAGATATGGCCCGGCTGTTGCGCATCCACTTCGGAACCAAAGGCAACGTAGTTCGACACGCCTTTGGCAGAGCGGTAGACCCAGGCACGGGTCAGGCGGTTGAACGGGCGTTCTTCCCAGTCGGCGGTGAACCAGTACTGGCGAAAATACTCGCCCATATTCTCCATGATGTAGCGGAAGCGCCCGTAGATCGGGAAATTGCGCCGGATCGCGTGATCGCGCTGGATCCAGCGGTCATAGATGTAATACCAGCTCATCGTGCCTGCACCGAGCAGCACGATGGCGGCCAGGACATACCAGACCATCATCATTCTCCAACCCCTTCACGCCGCCTCATACCGGACGACTTGGTCTGCATTCTAGCACAATCAGGAATAGCGGGCCGGGATTAACATTCGATAACAGGGGTTTGATGATCTGGAGACAGCCGATGTAGCGCGGCCTTACGGCCGGGGCCCCAGCATGCTGCGCGGATCGGCCAGGCGGTCGTAATCCTCAGCCGTCAGCAGGCCAAGCGCCACTGCGGCCTGTTTCGGGCTGATCCCCTCGGCAAAGGCCTTGTTGACGATCTGCGCCACCTTGTCATAGCCCAGATGCGGGTTCAGCGCGGTGGCCAGCATGATCGAATGCTCCACGTTGCGCTGCAGCGTGGCGGTATTCGGCTCGATGCCGGCCACCATGTCGCTGCCGAACACGGCAGAGGCATCGGCCAGCAATTCGATCGAGCGCAGCACGTTATGCACGATCACCGGCTTGGCAACATTCAGTTCGAAATGGCCCGCGGCGGCGGCGTGGGTCACCGTCACATGATTGCCCATCACCTGGTAGCAGACCTGCAGCAGCGCCTCGGCCAGGGTCGGATTGCGCTTGCCCGGCATGATCGATGAGGTCAGGCCATCATGCGGCAGCACCAGTTCGGCCAGGCCCGCGCGCGGACCCGAGCCGAGGAAGCGGATGTCATTGGCGATCTTGGCCAGCGATACAGCGAGCGTGTTCAGCATGCCGCTGGCTTCCACCAGCGCATCATGCGCACCCATGCCCTCGAACTTGTTCGGGTTGGCGACAAACGGCAATCCGGTCAGCTTGGCCAGGGCCGCTGCAAAAGCAGTATCGAAACCCGCCTTGGCATTCAGCCCGGTGCCCACCGCCGTGCCGCCCTGCGCCAGCGGATATAAACGCGCCAGGGCCTCCTGCGCGCGCGCAACACCCAGCTCGACCTGCCGCGCCATGGCGCCAAAGCCCTGACCGAGCGTCATCGGCGTGGCATCCTGCAGATGCGTGCGGGCGATTTTCGCAATATCGGCCCAGGCGGTAGCTTTTGCAGCGAGCTGTTTGTGCAGGCCCTGCAGTGCCGGGATCAGGCGCTGGGTGATCTCCAGCACGGTGACGATATGCATCACGGTCGGGAAGCTGTCATTCGACGACTGGCCGCGATTGACATGATCGTTCGGATGCACCGGCTTCTTGGTGCCGAGTGGCTGACCCAGCAGTTCGTTGGCGCGGTTGGCGATCACCTCGTTGGCATTCATGTTGGTCGCCGTGCCAGACCCGATCTGCCAGACCGGCAGCGGGAAATGATCGTCGAACTTGCCATCCGCGACTTCGCGCGCCGCTTGCTGGATCGCATCGACGATTTCGGCCGGCAATTCATTCAGGCCGGCATTGGCCTGCGCCGCCGCCAGCTTCTGCAACCCGATGGCATGCACCAGCGCCGGTGGCAGTTTCTCGCTGCCGATGCGGAACAGCGTCAGCGCCCGCTGGGTCTGCGCGCCCCAGTAGCGGTCGGCCCGAACCTCGACGGTTCCAAAAGCATCGCGTTCCTGGCGGGTGGACATGGCGGAGGATCCTTTCTGTTATGCCGGTAAAGATAGGGCACTGCGGCAACCGGCATAACTATGCCTAGGTATTACCCAAAGATGGCAGGCAGATTGCACAATATTACGGCATGCCTGTGGTTCCGCAGGCTAAACGCCCGCTGCCCCCTGCCCATCCCGTCTTCAATCTGAATACAATAATGAAACTCAATGCGAGTCCCGCCATCACCTTTATCCTTAGGAACGAGACGTGACGACCGACACCGATCCCGCGCCCGCACGGCATGTATCCTGCATTGAGTCCCCCGTCTCGCTATCCATCCAGAGTTTATAAAAACAATGACTGCACAGGCTCATCATCTGCAGGTTCATCAGCTTATCGACGGCATTGAACGCGACGTCCAGGAATTCGGCGCCAATAACGAAGATATCGCCTTCCAGACCACGCTGCTGGCGCTGAATGCCTCGATCGAGGCGGCGCGTGCCGGCGAGGTCGGGCGCAGCTTCGCCGTGGTGGCGCAGGAAGTGAAGGCGCTGGCCAACCAGGCCTCGGAGAATTCCAAGCGCTTCCGCGACGTGGTGCTGACGCGCATCAATGAATCGAAACGCGCGGCGGAAACCATCGTCGACCAGATCGTGAAGGATCTGGAAGGCCCGCGACTCAGCGACATGGCGCAGACCATGGTGCAGCTGATCGTGCGCAACCTGTATGAGCGCACCTGCGACTGCCGCTGGTGGGCGACCGACGATGCCATGTGGCAGGCGCTGGAGAATCCGTCCGACGAACTCCATGCCCGCGCCGGCGAGCGGCTCGGCATGATCAACCGCTTCTACACCGTGTATCTCAACCTGGTGCTGGCCGATGCCAAGGGCCAGATCGTCGCCACCTCCAATCCGCAGCAGTTCCCACGCGCCGCGCGCGCCAATGTCTCGCGCACAGCGTGGTTCCAGCAGGCCATACAGTCGCGCAGCGGCGACGACTATATCGTCGACGACATCAGCCAGAGTGGCAGCCATGACAACAAGGCGGTGGCGGTTTATTCCGCCGCGGTGCGCAAGGGCGGCCAGATCCATGGCGATCCGATCGGCGTGCTGGGCGTGATCTTCGACTGGGACAAGCAGGGCAAAAGCATCGTCAAGGATGAACCCAGCTTGAGCCCGGAGGAATGGCAGCGTACCCGCGTGCTGCTGCTGGATGCCAAGCGTCGCGTCATCGCATCCTCGGACAACCAGGGCATCTACCAGCCCTTCGCGATCCAGGACGAAGGCAAGGCGCGCGGCTATTACTATCAGCCGGACGGTACGCTGGTCGCCTTCGCCCGCACCATCGGCTACGAGACCTATGACGGTCTGGGCTGGTATGGCGTGATCAGCCAGAAGCCCACGGCTTAAGGCTTACGCCACAGCCAGGTCAGTTCGTGCTTGTTGTGATGCAGGTGCAGCAGCCGGCTGCCCGGGATCGCGGCAAAGGCC
>NZ_CALRUC010000151.1:0-8517 GCF_943371255.1 Ferrovibrio terrae
CATGTGCGCGCCTCCACCGGCACTGCCACCTCGCGTGCCAACTGCCATCCCTTCGCCAATGGCCGCTGGCTGTTCATGCATAACGGCCAGATCGGCGGCTATGCGAAACTGCGGCGCCGGCTTGAGGCGCTGATCCCCGACGCGCTGTATGAGCAGCGGCTCGGCACCACGGATTCGGAAGCGATCTTCTATCTGATGCTGAAGCACGGGCTGGACCGCGATCCGCTGGCGGCGATTGCAGCGGCGATTGCCGATGTGCGACGGCTGATGCAGGACGATGGCATCACCGAAGCTTTTCGGATGACGGCGTCGCTCACCGATGGCCGCGCCGTCTATGCCATCCGCTATTCCAGCGATGCCGAACCGCCCAGCCTGTACTGGCATATGGACGAGGGGCGCCTCACCATCGTGTCTGAACCGCTGGACGAACATCCGCAGAAATGGCTGCCGGTGCCGCCCGGCCATGTGCTGGTGGCGGGTGATGCCAGTGAGGTGGCGTTGACCGCCCTGGCCCTGAACTGAAAAAGGCCGGCTTGGGAGCCGGCCTTTTCGCATCAGCTGACAGATAGGGTCAGTCGATCTCGCGAGCGTTCTGCACGATCTTGCCGACTAGGCCATATTCCACGGCCTGCTCCGCACTCATCCAGTAATCGCGGTCGGTGTCCTTCTCCACGCGTTCCAGGGTCTGGCCGGTCTCGCGGGCGAAGATCTCGTTCAGCCGCTTGCGCATGCGGATGATTTCCTTGGCCTGGATGGCGACATCCGAAGCCGTACCGCCGGCGCCGCCGGACGGCTGGTGCAGCAGGAAGCGGGTGTTGGGCAGGGCGAAGCGGTTTTCCTTCTTCGCCGCGGCATAGATCAGCGCCCCGGCCGAAGCGACCCAGCCGGTGCCGACCACGCGCACATCGGGCTTCACGAACTTGATCATGTCGTAGATCGTGTCGCCCGATTCGACATGGCCGCCCTGGCTGTTGATGAAAATGGTAATCGGGTCGTCGCCGGCCGACTGCAGGGCGAGCAGGCGGGCCGAGACTTCCTTGGCGATCTTCTGGTCGATACCGCCATAGATCAGGATGGTGCGCGCCTTGAACAGGCGCTCCTCGATGCCGGGATTTTCCTTCTTGGCCTTTTCGGCCTCGCCGTTCTTCTCCGGCTTGTCGTCGTCTTCGTCATCGAGCCGGCTGTCGGCGGGCTGGGTAATGCGGTTCAGCATGCGGTAAAAGCTCCTGAAAAACGCGCCTGAAATGCTCTCGTCTGGTATCCCATGGGGGCGCCGGGGCTGCAAGGCTCAGGCCCCCGGGGCACCACCCGGAGAGGGGCCGCGGCTAGGCAAAAGCCCGGCTTTTCCGCTAGGCTCCGACCACACTCTCCAGCCGGATAAGAAAGGTCGCCCCATGCTGAAAGGCAAGTCCGCCGTCGTCACCGGTTCCACCAGCGGTATCGGGCTGGGGATCGCCCGGGCGCTGGCCAAGGAAGGCGTCAACCTGATGCTGAACGGGTTCGGCGATGCCGCCGAGATCGAAAAGCTGCGCGCCGGGATCGCCGCCGAGTTCGGCGTCAAGGTGCTCTATGATGGCGCCGACATGAGCAAGGGCGAGGCGATTGCCGCCTTCATCAAGAAGGCCGCCGATGGCCTCGGCGGTGTCGATATCCTGGTCAACAATGCCGGCATCCAGTTCGTCTCCCCGGTGGATGAATTCCCCGAGGCAAAGTGGGAGGCGATCCAGAACATCAATCTCAGCTCCAGCTTCCACACTATCAAGGCGGCGCTGCCGGGCATGAAGCAGAAGGGCTGGGGCCGCATTGTCAATATCGCCTCGGCGCATGGCCTGGTCGCCTCGCCGTTCAAGTCGGCCTATGTGGCGGCCAAGCATGGCCAGGTCGGCCTGACCAAAAGCGTGGCGCTGGAAGTGGCCGAGGCCGGCATCACGGTGAACGCGATCTGCCCGGGCTATGTGCGCACGCCGCTGGTGGAAAACCAGATCGCCGACCAGGCCAAGGTGCACAAGATGTCGCATGAGCAGGTGATCCGCGAGGTGATCCTCGCCGCCCAGCCGACCAAGAAATTCGTCGAGGTGGACGAAGTGGCGGCGCTCGCCGTCTATCTGTGCAGCGACGCGGCCAAGTCGATCACCGGCACGTCGATTGCCATTGATGGCGGCTGGACCGCGCGCTAACCCTCACCCTCCCGTCGCTTCGCGCCGGGTCCCTCCCTCTCCCGCTTGCGGGAGAGGGTTGGGGTGAGGGCCTTCAGCCGCGGCCGAAAATCTCGTCGGCGCGATAGCCCTGCAGATACAGCAGGGCGCTGAGGTCGCCATGGCGGATGTTGATCTTCGCCTGCTGCTGCACCACCGGCTTGGCGTGATAGGCGACGCCGAAACCGGCGGCACCCAGCATGGCGAGGTCGTTGGCGCCGTCGCCCACCGCGATGCAGTCGCTGACTTCGATGCCCTTGGCCCTGGCCACGCGCTGCAGCGCTTCCAGCTTGGCTTCCTTGCCCAGGATCGGCTCGGCGATGCCGGCAATCACATCGTTTTCCAGAATCATGCGATTGGCCTGCTGCTCGTCGAAGCCAAGCTGCTCGGCAATCGGCCCTGTATAGTAATCGAAGCCGCCCGAAACCAGCGCCGTATGCACGCCGTGGCTTTTCAGCGTCGTGATCAGCACATTGGCGCCCGGCATCAGCTTGATGCGCTTGGCGGCATCGTCCAGCAGGCTGGCCGGCTGGCCCTTCAGCAGGGCAACGCGCTCGCGGATCGCGGCATAGAAATCGAGTTCGCCATTCATCGCCTTGCGCGTGATCTCGGCGACCTGCTCTCCGATCTCGGCCAGGTAGGCCAATTCATCCAGCATCTCGTTGCGGATGATGGTCGATTCCATGTCGGCCACCAGCGCCTTCTTGCGGCGGTTGGGCATATTGGCCTGGGCCACCACATCGACCGGTGCGTTGCGCAGCGCGGTTCGCGCCACCTTTTCAGCCTCTTTCAGGTCGACGCCGTCGAAGGGGATGTCGCAGGCGATGCCGGCATCGAGCCAGTCGGCCGGGCCGACCCGGCCGCGGGCGAGCGCCAGCGCATCGCGCACGGCACTGGCCAGCCTAGGCGTCAGCACGGCGTTATGGGGCGCGGTGATCAGGCTGAGAATGTTTTGCATGCGCCACTTCTAGGCCTGTAAAAGGGGCGGCGCAACCGATAGGCCTTCCATATGGACCCCGCCAAAGCCCCGCTGATCGTGCTCGCCGGCCCCACCGCCAGTGGCAAGTCGGCGCTCGGCATCGCCGTGGCCGAGCGGGTCGGCGGCACCATCATCAATGCCGACAGCATGCAGGTGTATCGCGATCTGCGGGTGCTGACGGCGCGGCCAACCGATGCTGAAATGGCCCAGGTGCCGCACCGCCTCTATGGCGTGCTGGACGGCGCCGCCCATGGCACGGCGGCCGTCTGGGTCGGGCTGGCGCGGCAGGCGATTGCCGAGACGATTGCAGAGGGCCGGGTGCCGATCCTGCTGGGCGGCACCGGCATGTATCTGCGCAGCCTGTTCGAGGGGCTGGCCGAGATTCCGGTGATCCCGGACGATATCCGTGCCGCCGCCCGGGCCCGGCTGGATGCAGAAGGCCCGGCCGCCCTGCATGCCGCGCTTGCCGCCGGCGACCCGGCCACCGCCGCCCAGCTGAAAGCCGGCGACAGCCAGCGGCTGGTGCGGGCCTGGGAGGTGCTGCAGGCCACCGGCCGCGGCCTGGCCGCCTGGCAGGCCGAGACGCCGAGCGAACCGCCGCTGGCCAATCCGGTGTTCCGCCTGCTGCTGCAGCCGCCGCGCGACAGTCTGTATGCCCGGATTGACCGGCGTTTCACCGGCATGCTGGAAAACGGCGCCCTTGAGGAAGCCCGCGCGGTGCTGGCCCGCAATGACATCCCGGCCGATGCGCCGATGCGCAAGGCCCATGGACTTCCCGAGCTGATCCAATATCTTAAGGGCGAGATCGGGCTGGATGAGGCGATCCGTATCGGCCAGCTCAACACCCGCCATTATGCCAAACGGCAGACCACCTGGTTCCGGCACCAGTTCGCCGCCGACCTGGTTGTGGAAAAAGACTTAAGTCAGCAAGAAAATTTCAACCTGGAGGCAGAAATCTTTCCATTCATTGTGAGATACCTATTGACCGTGCGCGGAGTGGCCGTTTAGGTTGGCGCCGATTTTCAACGGCCGGAACGGCGTGTTCCGGCCGATTTTCGTCTAAAAGGGCAGTCCGCCCAACGGATTGTCGAATGTTTTGGCGGATTGCCAAAAGGATTGGTTGTCATGTCTACCGCTGCGCAGGCTGCCCAGATGCCGGGTCAGCAGATGTCTGGTGCCGAAATGCTGATCAAGGCCCTGATTGATCAGGGCGTTGAGGTGGTCTTCGGCTATCCGGGCGGCGCGGTGCTGCCGATCTATGACGCGCTGTTCAAGCAGAATGCGATCCGCCACATCCTGGTGCGCCATGAGCAGGGTGCGGTGCATGCCGCCGAAGGCTATGCCCGCTCGACCGGCAAGCCCGGCGTGGTGCTGGTCACCTCAGGCCCCGGCGCCACCAATGCGGTCACCGGCCTGACCGACGCGCTGCTCGATTCGATCCCGATCGTCTGCCTGACCGGACAGGTCGCCACCCATCTGATCGGCAACGACGCCTTCCAGGAATGCGACACCACCGGCATCACCCGGCCCTGCACCAAGCACAACTATCTTGTGAAGAATGTCGACGACCTGTCGCGCATCGTGCATGAGGGTTTCTATGTCGCCACCAACGGCCGCCCCGGCCCGGTGGTGATCGACCTGCCGAAGGATATCCAGGTCGCCCAGGGCACCTATACGGCCAAGGACAATATCCGCCACAAGACCTATCGCCCGCGCGTCGATGGCGAGGATGCCAAGATCAAGGAAGCCGTCGCGCTGATGGCGGCTGCCGAGCGTCCGGTCTTCTACACCGGCGGCGGCATCATCAATGCCGGACCGCGTGCGTCCGAGCTGCTGCGCGAATTCGTGCAACTGACCGGCTTCCCGATCACCAACACGCTGATGGGCCTGGGCGGCTACCCGGCCACCGACCGGCAGTTCCTCGGCATGCTGGGCATGCACGGCACCTGGGAAGCCAATCATGCGATGCATGATTGCGACGTGATGATCAATATCGGTGCGCGGTTTGACGATCGCATCACCGGGCGGCTGAATGCCTTCTCGCCGGGTTCGAAGAAGATCCATGTCGATATCGATCCGTCCTCGCACAACAAGACGGTGCGCTGCGACCTCAACATCGTCGGCGATGCCTGCCGGGTGCTGGAGCAGATGATCGCGGCCTGGAAGCAGGGTGGCTACAAGCCGAACCAGAAGGCGCTCGACACCTGGTGGCAGCAGATCGACCAGTGGCGCGCCCGCGACAGCCTATCGTACAAAAAAGACGCCAAGATCATCAAGCCGCAGCTCGCCATCGAGCGGCTGTATGAGCTGACCAAGAACCAGGACACCTTCATCACCACCGAAGTGGGCCAGCACCAGATGTGGGCGGCCCAGCATTACAAGTTCAACAAGCCGAACCGCTGGATGACCTCGGGCGGGCTGGGCACCATGGGCTACGGCCTGCCGGCCGCCATCGGCGTGCAGCTCGGCCATCCGGGCAAGCTGGTGGTGGATATCGCCGGCGAGGCCTCGATCCTGATGAACATCCAGGAGCTGGGCACCGCGGCGCAGTTCCGCCTGCCGGTGAAGGTGTTCATCCTCAACAACGAATATATGGGCATGGTGCGCCAGTGGCAGCAGCTGTTGCATGGCGGCCGCTATTCCCAGAGCTATTCGGAATCGCTGCCCGATTTCGTCAAGCTGGCCGAGGCCTTCCATTGCCGCGGCCTGCGCGTCACCGATCCGGCCGATCTCGACGGCGTCATCAAGGAGATGATCGCCATCGATGGCCCGGTGGTGGTGGATGTCGCCGTCGACAAGGCGGAGAACTGCTTCCCGATGGTGCCCTCGGGTGCGGCGCATAACGAGATGATCCTCGCCGACGACAAGCCCAAGGATGCGAACAACGCCTCCGTCAGTGAAGAAGGCATGGCCCTCGTCTGAGGCCAGCAGCAAAAAGAAGAACACGTCCCATGTCCGCGCCGCAGCAGCCGATCCAGTCCCATATCCTGTCCGTGCTCGTCGATAACGAGCCCGGCATCCTTGCCCGCGTGGTCGGGCTGTTTTCCGGCCGCGGCTACAATATCGAAAGCCTGACGGTAGCCGAGGTTTCCGATGCAGCCCATCTGTCACGCATCACCGTGGTCACCTCCGGTCCGGCCAGCGTGATTGAGCAGATCAAGGCGCAGCTGGGCCGGCTGGTGCCGGTGCACAACGTGCATGACCTCACCGTCGAGGGCCCGCATATCGCGCGCGAACTGGCGCTGATCAAGGTGGCCGGCACCGGCGAGAAGCGCGTCGAATCCTTGCGCATCGCCGATATCTTCCGCGCCCGCGCGGTCGACAGCACGATCGAATCCTTTGTCTTCGAGCTGACCGGCGCACCGGAGAAGATCACCGCCTTTGTCGAGCTGATGAAGCCGCTCGGCCTGGTCGATGTGTCGCGCACCGGCGTGGTGGCGATCAGCCGCGGCCCCAAGCCGCTGTAAGAATTCCAACCCGATACGAAACAACGACGCTTTTTCGAGGAGAGACTGAGATGCGCGTTTACTACGACCGCGATGCGGACCTGAACCTGATCAAGGGCAAGAAGGTTGTCATCGTTGGCTATGGCAGCCAGGGCCATGCCCATGCGATGAACCTGAAGGACAGCGGCGTGAAGAATATCGCCGTTGCGCTGCGCAAGGGTTCGGCCGGCACCAAGAAGGCCGAAGAGGCCGGCTTCAAGGTGATGACGCCGACCGAGGCCGCCAAATGGGCCGATGTGGTCATGGTGCTGACCCCCGATGAGGGCCAGTCCGACCTGTGGACCAACGACCTGCGCGACAACATGAAGGAAGGCGCAGCCCTTGCCTTCGCGCATGGTCTCAACATCCACTTCAACCTGATCGAGCCGCGCAAGGATCTCGACGTCTTCATGATCGCACCGAAGGGCCCGGGCCACACCGTGCGCTCGGAATACCTCAAGGGCGGCGGCGTGCCGTCGCTGGTCGCCGTGCACCAGAACGCCTCGGGCAACGCGCTTGAGATCGCACTGAGCTATGCCTCGGCCAATGGCGGCGGCAAGGCCGGCATCATCGAGACCACCTTCCAGGAAGAATGCGAAACCGATCTGTTCGGCGAGCAGGTCGTGCTCTGCGGCGGCCTGGTCGAGCTGATCAAGGCCGGCTACGAGACGCTGGTGGAAGCCGGCTACGCTCCGGAAATGGCCTATTTCGAGTGCCTGCATGAAGTGAAGCTGATCGTGGACCTGATCTACGAAGGCGGCATCGCCAACATGAACTACTCGATCTCGAACACGGCCGAATATGGCGAATACGTCACCGGCCCGCGCATCATCACCTCGGAGACCAAGGCCGAGATGAAACGCGTGCTGGACGATATCCAGTCCGGCCGTTTCACCCGCAACTGGATGCTGGAAAACAAGGTCAACCAGACCTCGTTCAAGGCGACCCGCGCCAAGCTGGCCCAGCATCCGATCGAGGAAGTCGGCGCCAAGCTGCGCGCCATGATGCCCTGGATCTCGAAGAACAAGCTGGTCGACAAGGCCCGCTCGAACTAAGCTTGCCGTCAGGCGGTTTGCGAAAGGGGCCGGTAACACGGCCCCTTTTTGCATGGAGGAGGCATGGAACTGATCGCAGCGACGCCGGCCGATATTCCGCTGATCCGGCAGTTTGAGGCCAACCCCGACAATCGCGGCAAGGTCGGGGGCTGGAGCGAGGTCGAGCATGCCGAAGCCATGGCCGATCCGGCCACGCGCTACTGGCTGTTCCGGGTGGAGGGCAGGCCTGTCGGCTTCTGCATCCTGCGCGATCTTTCCGAGCCCCATCGCAACGTGCTGCTCCAGCGCATCATCATCGCTCCGCCGGGTTCAGGCCTCGGTCGGCAGGCGCTGCAGGCCGTGATGCGCTGGTGTTTCCGCGACTGGGGTGCGCATCGTCTTTATCTGCATGTTTTCGTCGACAATGATCGCGCCCGCCATGTCTATCGCTCGCTTGGTTTCAGCGAGGATGGCCTGCATCGTGAAACACTGTTCATGGATGATGCCTGGCGCAGTCAGTATCTGATGTCGATCCTGGATCGCGAATACGCGGCCCGGCAGGACTAGGCCGCGACCGCCGCGCCTTCATGCGCCAGCAGCCAGCGCTTGCGCTCCAGGCCGCCGCCATACTTGATCAGCGTGCCATTGGCCCCGACCAGACGATGGCAGGGCACGACGACGCTGATGGGATTGGCGCCGTTGGCGGCACCCACCGCACGCATCGCCGCAGGCGAGCCCAGCTGCGCCGCCAGCGCACCATAGGTCATCGTCTTGCCGGCCGGTATCTTGCGCAAAGCGGCCCAGACTTTGCGTTGGAAGGATGT
>NZ_CALRUC010000152.1:0-8477 GCF_943371255.1 Ferrovibrio terrae
CCATCGGCACGCAGGCTGATCCGCATGGTGGAGGGATTGGAAATCGAGGTATTGCCCAGGCCATACCACATGCAGCCGATGCCGATGCCGCGGCGCAGGGTCTTGCGGCGGGCATTGAAGGCTTCGACCTCGGCCGTCATCGCCTGCCAATGCGGACGCAGCGCGGCGATGCAATCGGCCAGGCCGGCGGAATGTTCCAGCTTCTGGCTGGTCGCCGTCAGGTCGCCGGCGCGGATCGCGTTGATGAAGCGCATTTCCAGGCGGTCGATGCCCAACCGTGCGGCCAGGTCATCCATCAGGGTTTCATGGGCAATCGCGGCCTGCGGCACGCCGAAGCCGCGGAAGGCACCCGAGGGTGGCGCGTTGGTGAACAGCGCGCGGCTGCGGTTCTTCACATGCGGCACATGATACGGACCGGTGGCATGCACCGGCACGCGATTGGCCACGGTGGGGCCCCAGCTGGCATAGGCGCCGGTATCGAAATCGGCATCGGTTTCCACCGCCACCAGCCGACCGTCTTTCGCGGCGGCAAATTTTGCCGTGATGCGCGCCGGATGGCGCTTGGTGCTGGAGGCCATGCTTTCCGGCCGCGTGTAGACGCAGGCAATCGGTTTATCCAGAGTCCAGGCCGCCAGCGCGATCAGCGGCTGCACCGAGACATCCAGCTTACCGCCGAAGCCGCCGCCGCAGGCGGTCGGCACGATGCGCACGCGGTCGGGCGGCAGTTGCATGACGCTCGCCACCTCGTCGCGGTCCATATAGGGCGCCTGGGTCGAGGCATGGATTTCAATGCGGTCGCCAATCCGCACGGCCCAGCCGGCTTCCGGCTCGATATAGGCATGTTCGACGAAGCAGGTCTGGAACAGGCCCTCGGCGATGGCGGCGGCGGTGGCAAAGCCCTGTGCCACATCGCCCTTGGTGACATTGCCGCGGATCAGCACATTCTCCGGCTTGCCGGCCTGCACCAGCCTGGCGCCGGGCGCGGCCGCGGCGATCACGCCGCTGACCGGATCTTCCGGTACATACTGGATCGGCAGGTCTTCGGGCTTGACCGCTTCGACCGCCGCACGCGGGCCGACCAGCGCGACCACGGCTTCACCGCGATAGCGCACCAGCCCATCGGCCAGCACCGGCTGGTCCTTGTCGTCGAAAATGGCAAAACCGTTGCGCGGCACATCGTCGGCGGTGAACACACGCACCAGGCCATATTTGCGCATCGCATCGGAGAAATCGCCGAGCGTGAAGCTGGCGCGGGCATGCGGGCTGCGGATCGCGCGCAGCCACAGGGCGTCATGCGGGATGTAATCGGCGCCGTATTTCTCGGTGCCTTCCACTTTCGCAACGCCATCGACCTTCAGGCTGCGCGCCCCCACCGCGGTGCCGATGTCGGGCGATGCCGGCAGTTCCGGCGTGCGGGTGGCATCCAGCACCGCCTCGACGATCTTGCGATAGCCGGTGCAGCGGCACAGCACGCCGCCGATGGCATCCATCACCTGCTGTTCATCGGGCTTCGATACCTCGGCCAGCAGGTCGGTGGCGGCCATCAGCATGCCCGGCGTGCAGATGCCGCATTGCGCCGCGCCATGCTTGAGGAAGGCACTCTGCAGGCGCGACAGCGCGCCATGCGCTTTCAATCCTTCGACGGTGACCACCGGCCGGCCGGCGGCCTGGCCCACGGCGGTGAGGCAGGCGCAGACCTGGTGGCCATCCAGCATCACCGTGCAGGCCCCGCAATCGCCGGCATTGCAGCCCACCTTGGTGCCGGTGAGGCCGAGATCATCGCGCAGCACATCGCTCAGGCGTTTGGCCGGCGAGCCCTGATAGGTATGCGGTTTGCCGTTGACGATCAGCCGCATGCCGTCAGTTCCCCTTCTGCTTGGTCAGTGTGGTCAGCGCGCGGCGGACCAGGATTTCCGCCGCTTCGCGCCGATAGGCGCCGCTGGCGCGGATATCGTCAATCGGGCTCAGGCCCTCGAAATGCGAGCGCTCGACGCGGTTGGCCAGGGCCACATTGAAACGGCGGCCGATCAGTTCGGCCTCCAGATACGGCAGGCGCTGGGCGACTGCGGAGCAGGCGCCGACGGCGACGCTGGCGGCCGAAATCACGTTATTCTCGACTTCCACCACCACGGCGACCATGGCAATCGAGATCACCAGATATTCGCGGGCGCCGAGCTTGAGAAAGATGCTGTGCGCGTCTTTTTTCGGCTTCGGCACCAGGATGGCCGAGACCAGTTCGCCCGGCTTCAGCACGGTGCGGCGATTGCCGGTGATGAAATCACCCAGCCCCACATCGCGCCGGTTGCCTGCGGCAGAGATTTCCACCCGCGCCCGCATGGCCAGCAGCGGCGGAACGCTGTCGGCAGCCGGCGAAGCGTTGCACAGGTTGCCGGCGACCGTGGCGGCATTCTGGATCTGCACGCCGCCAATGGCGCGGGCGGCAGAGCGCAGCGCATCGAACAGCGGCGGCAGGTCGGCGGCGATCAGATCGCTCCAGGTGGTGGTGGCGCCAATGCGCCAGCCCTCGGCGGTTTCGCTGATTCCGCGCAGGTCGGTAATGCCGGTCAGATCAAGGATATCGTCATCGACGGCACGACCAACGCGCACCGGATAGAAATCCGTGCCACCCGCCAGGATCACCGGCACGGCTGCATTCTGATTGGCGGCGCTCAGATGATCGAGCGCTTCGGCCAGACTCGTTGGACGCACATAAGACGCCATCGGTGTTGGGGCCTCCCCTCCGGCATCCGCCCGTATCGCCCACCCCCGCAGGCCGATATCGTTCGTGTGCATATGATGCTGCGTTGCTGCCTCGAAAGAGTCAACGTCAAAATGTAGGCAGTTGCTGCGCAGGAATGCGGCAGTGCAGCAGAGCGCTGAAAGGTCGGGAAAAGCTCAGGTCAGACGCTTGAGCAGTGCAACAAACTGCTGCTGTTCCGCCGCTGTCAGCGGATCGAGCGTGGCCTTGCTCACCTTCGGCCCGTTGCTCAGCAGGCGTCCGACCAGATCGCGGCCCGCTCCAGTGAGGCTGAGACAGCGGCGGCGCTTGTCGTTCTTGTCCGGCCGATGAGAGATCAGCTTGCGCAGGGTGAGGCGGCGGATCACGCCCTGGATGGTGGCCGGGTCCATCGCCGTGAGACGACCCAGATGGTTCTGCGACAGCTCGCCCATCTGATACAGCTTCACCAGCGCGGCATATTGCGTGGTGGTCACCTGCTCGTCGCCGATCATGGCGATGAACAGGGCAGTATGGCGCTGATGCGCGCGGCGGATCAGATGGCCAACCTGGTCTTCCAGCACATAGCCGTCAGGCATGGCAGCCGGTTCAACCTTGATCTCCGGTTTCACATTCATGCGCTGCTCATTCCGCTGGATCGCCACTCACAGCTCCAACTTAGCCGGTTCACCGCATCCGGGCCAAGCCATTCCGCAGCCGCCGCACTGCATACGCTGTGATATCGAGCCGCGACGGAACCGCCCGGTTACAAGACTTTCGTCGTGGCCTCGGCCCCGCGCGAGACCACCGACAGGCCCCGCATGGTGGTTTCAACCACGGTGCAGGAACAGTAATCCGGCTGCATCACAACCATACGCTCATCATTCATCGCCGCGCTCATGGCGGCATTGATGACCATGAAATGGGTGAAGATCACCGTGTCACTGCGGCAGGAGCGCAGCATGCCGATCACGCCCTCGCGCCAGGCGCGGATGATCGACGGCTGGGTGCTGTAACGCTGGTTGGCGATCTGCTGCAACCAGGGTCCACGGGCCTTGATGCCCTGCTCGGCGATCTCGGCCGGGGTAGGAATTTCGGAAAATGCGGCACTGACCTCCGGCACCGAACCCCAGCGGTTGGCCAGCGGCAGGGCGGTTTCGCGCGCCCGCTCCATCGGCGAGCTATAGATCGGCAGCGGACCGAGCTTTTCCAGCTCCAGCGCCAGATCGATCGCCGCCTCCTTGCCGTCATCCGACAGGCTTGGATCAGGATCTTCATCGAACCGCGCCGCAGCCTTGGCGTGGCGCACCAGGTAAATCCGGGACATGTGTCCGCCCCCTCCCCTACAGTAAATTCACGCGCATATTCTCGCGTGCGACCATGGCGCCGGACCAAAGCTGTCTCGCTTCGGCTTCCAGCTCCTCCATGAACGGATCCTCATGATCGGGATCATGGTGGAAAATCGCAAGCGTCTTCGCACCGGCTGTGCGGCAAAGCCGCACCCCCTCCTGCCAGGTCGAATGGCCCCAGCCGACATGATCCTCGAATTCCGCATCGGTATAGGTGCTGTCATAGATCACCAGATCGGCGCCTTCGATCAGCCCCAGGATATTCTGGTCAGGCTTGCCCGGGATGTGCTCGGTATCGGTCACGTAGCACAGCGATTTGCCGCCATATTCAAAACGATAGCCGGTGGCGCCGTCGGGATGGTTCAGGGCCGTGGTGCGCACCCGGATCTGGTCGCCCAGATTGAAGCTGTCGCCGGCGCGAAAATCGACACTGTCAATCTGCGCGCCCATCTTCTCCAGCGGCACCGGGAAGAACGGCTGCGCCATCTGCGACTGCAAGGCCTGCCCAATGCCGCCCCTGTCAGACAAATGCCCGGCATGGATGGTGAAATGCCGGTCCGGCTTGAAAGCCGGCGAGAAGAACGGAAAGCCGTTGATGTGATCCCAATGCGTATGCGACAGGAAGATGTCGCCGCGCATCACATTGCGCCGCAACAGCCAGTGGCCGAGATTGCGGATGCCGGTGCCCGCATCGAGGATGATGACGCGACTGCCGACTTTCAGCTCGACGCACGAGGTGTTGCCGCCAAAGCCGATATGGCGCGGCGATGGCGTTGCTATGCTGCCGCGGACGCCCCAGAACTTCACCTTGAAGCTCATGCTGCGTCCTCGTTCGGTTATGACGCCGGCAGGATGGTTTCGACCAGGCGCGACCAGTAGGTGGCGCCGATCGGCAGGACATCGTCGTTGAAATCGTAGCGCGGGTTATGAACCATGCAGCTTTCCTCGCCCGCACCATTGCCAATCCAGACGTAGGATCCCGGCTTCTCGCGCAGCATCCAGGCGAAATCCTCGGCACCCATGCTGGGATTGACATTGCGCAGCACATTCTCGCCACCCACCACGGCGGCAGCGGCACTGGCGGCCAGCTCGGTTTCGTCAGCCGTGTTGATGGTGGGCGGATAGCGGCGCTGGTAATCCAGCTTGGCGCTGGCACCATGGGCAGCGGCAATGCCGGTGACGATCTGGTTCATGCGCGCCTCGATCATGTCCTGCACGTCGGGCAGGAAGGCGCGCGTGGTGCCGGCGATCATCACCTCTTCCGGAATCACATTGGTGGTATGCCCGCCCTGGATCTGGCAGCAGCTGACCACCGCGCATTGCAGCGGATCAACGTTGCGCGCCACGATGTTCTGCAGTGCCAGCACGATTTCGGCTGCGATCACCACCGGATCGACGCCACGATGCGGATAGGCGCCATGGGCGCCGACACCCTTGATCTTGATCCAGAACATGTCGGCCGAGGCCATCATCGGACCGGTGCGCACGGCGAACTTGCCGACATCGATGCCGGGCATGTTGTGCATGCCGAACACCGACTCACAGGGAAACTTGGTGAACAGGCCCTCATCGACCATCACCTTGCCGCCGGCGACATTCTCTTCGGCCGGCTGGAAGATGAAATGCACGGTGCCGTCGAAATTCTTCGCCTTGGCCAGATACTGGGCGGCGCCGAGCAGCATGATGGTGTGGCCGTCATGGCCGCAGCCATGCATCTTGCCTTCATGCTTCGATTTGTGGCCGAACTCGTTCATCTCGATCAGGTCGAGCGCGTCCATGTCAGCGCGCAGCCCGATGGCGCGATTGCCCTTGCCGGCCTTCAGCGTGCCGACCACACCTGTCTTGGCCAGGCCGCGATGCACCGGCATGCCGAAGGACTCCAGGGTCTTGGCGACGAATTCCGACGTGCGATGCTCCTCGAAGGCGGTTTCGGGGTGCATATGCAGGTCGTGCCGCCAGGCCGTGAGTTGTGCCTTGTTGGCGACGATCTCGTCGATCAGTTTCATTGGGACGCTCCGGCAGGAAAATGCACGAGGTAAAAGGCAGGATTGCGACGATAACCGATTGATTTTGCTCTTTCCACCTGCATAAGGGGGCATTGACTCAGGGGGGCGCCTGTGGTCTTGTCCGCCCGCGGACGGTGCGCATCTGTGCTGACGCCGTCAAGATAATACGGAAATCCATGGAATTTACTGATTTAGGCTTGAGCGAGCCGGTCCTGAAGGCCGTCGCCGATGCCGGATACACCACTCCTACGCCGATCCAGGCGCAGGCCATCCCCATCGTCCTGATGGGCCGCGACGTGCTCGGCACGGCGCAGACTGGAACCGGCAAGACGGCCGGCTTCACCCTGCCGCTGATCGACATCCTGGCCGGTGGGCGCGCCCGTGCGCGCATGCCACGCGCCCTGATCCTGGAGCCGACACGCGAGCTGGCCGACCAGGTCGCCCAGAGCTTCGACAAATATGGCAAGAATTCGCCGCTTTCGATGGCGCTGCTGATTGGCGGCGTGAATTACACCGAGCAGGAAAAACTGCTGGATCGCGGCGTCGACGTGCTGATTGCCACGCCGGGCCGCCTGATCGACCATTTCGAGCGCGGCAAGGTCATGCTGACCGGCGTGCAGATTTTCGTCATCGACGAAGCCGATCGCATGCTGGACATGGGCTTCATGCCCGATATCGAGCGGATCGGCAAAATGCTGCCGCCGCTGCGCCAGACCCTGTTCTTCTCGGCCACCATGGCGGCCGACATGCGCAAGCTGGCCGACAAGTTCCTGAGCAACCCGAAGGAAATCGAGGTTGCCCGCCAGGCCACGACAGCCGAGTCGATCGCCCAGTTCCAGATTCAGGTGCCGCATAAGCTGAAGCGCGAAGCCTTGCGCACCTTGATCCGCAACGAAGAGGTCAAGAACGCCATCATCTTCTGCAATCGCAAGCGCGATGTGGATATCCTGGCGAAATCGCTGGCCCGCCACGGCTTCGATGCCCAGCCGCTGCATGGCGACATGGACCAGTCGGTGCGCACCGCGACGCTGGAAAAATTCAAGAAGGGCGAGATCGGCATTCTGGTCGCCTCCGACGTGGCCGCCCGCGGCCTCGACGTGCAGGGCCTGACCCATGTGTTCAATTTCGACGTCCCGACCCATCCGGAAGATTATGTCCACCGCATCGGCCGCACCGGCCGCGCCGGCATGAACGGCCGCGCCTTCACGCTGGTGGCCGGCGAGGACGGCAAGTATCTCTCTGCCATCACCAAGCTGATCCAGCGCGACATTCCGGTGATGGAACTGCATGGCTTTGCCCATGACTCCAGCGATGTCGCCGGCGATGCCGCCGATGAACGCAACGAACGTGGCGAGCGCGACCGCAAGGCCGGTCGTGGCCGCGGTGGTCGTGGGCGGGATCGCGACGGCGACCGTACCCGCAGCCGGGATCGCACCCGCGAGCCCCGTGCCAGCGACGCGTCGCGTGAACCGCAGGCCGCCGTCGAGGCCACTCAGGTCGAGACTGCCCAGGTCGAGGTTGGCCAGGCTGAGCAGCCGCAGGTCGAGCAGCATGACGCCGCGACCCGCGACGAGCAGAAGCCGCGCCGGCAGGATCGCCCGCGGCGCGACCGCTCGCGCAAGGATCGGCCGGAACAGCCCCGCGGCGAGCCCGTCCGCAGCGAACCGGCCCGTGCCGAGCAGCCGCGTGCGGAACAGCCGCGCGAGGCCCGCCGTGACCGCAATGACCGGGATCGCAACGATCGCGACCGCAACAATGACCGTGGGCGCCGCGACCATCGCGAAGACCGCGAACCGCCGGTGGTGGGCATGGGCGACCATGTCCCCGACTTCCTGCTGCGCCCGAGCCGCAGAGCATCCTGATCCAGCCTCCTGATCGGCCCTGCTGGCTGCGGCCTGAGCGGGGCTGATTGCGGCCCACGGCGGACTTCGATTACAGTCGCGCCAGGACGAGGAAACGGAGCCGGCGATGCAGACGATTTTCGTGATGGTGAAATGCGAGCTGGGCCGCGCCTATGACGTGGCTGTGAAGGCCGTCGAGGAGGTCGAACAGGTCTCCGAGGTGCATTCGATTTCCGGCCAGTACGACCTGATGATGAAATGCTACCTGCCCGACGGCCAGGATATCGGCCACTTCGTGGTCAACAAGCTGCAGACCATCACTGCCGTGAAGGACACCTTCACGCTCATCACCTTCAAAGCCTTCAACTGATCTGATTTGGCGCGCCTGTTTTAGCGCGCCCAACTTTCAGCGCGGACGATTCCCCGCCGCGCGCGGCGCGCTGGTCACCGTGCTGCCGGTCGATGGCGCCACGGTCATGTCGACCTTGGACCCGTACAGCGTCGAACGGGTGATCAGCACAGAAGCAACACGATCGCCGCCCTGCGACAGGAAGGTGAGCTGGCT